>JAGRAW010000046.1 GCA_020434415.1 Bdellovibrionales bacterium | reverse complement strand
GCCTCTATGTCATTGCAAATGATGTCAGGAAATTTTTGCCGAAATCGCGACGGTAGCGGTCTAAAACGTGTGGCGACCATCAAGCTACCGGAAGCCGAAAGGAAAAGCGACTGCCCAGTCCGGGTTTACTTCGAACCGTAATCTCGGTGCCGTGCCCTTCGAGTATCGCCCGGGCCGTTGGAAGGCCGAGGCCGAGCCCACATGACTTGAATTCGTAGGTGCCCGAACTGTGTTCGAGTGCGTCTACGGCCTCATAGAACGTTTCAAATATGGCCTCTTGTTGATCCGGCTCGATGCCAATGCCTGTGTCAGTGACTGCAAACTCTACTAAACCGGCGGTCCGGAAGATCGCCAACGCTATTGAACCTCCGTCAGGCGTAAAGCGAATCGCATTCGAGATAAGATTCTTGAGCGCGACAAGAATTAGCGTATGATCGGCACTCACTGCGCTTACGTCGGCTCCGATGGTTACCGTGTACTCCTGCTTCCGGTCGGCGAAGATTGGACCGAACTGCTGGTTCAGCAACTCGACAACGTCGGTTACCAGGACAGGTTCCCGATGAAGTTGCAGTGTGCCCCCTGTCACGGCTGTCACATCACGAATACGCGCAACCGTGGTGGTCAAGCGAGTAAGGCCGTTCTTCAGCGTACGAGCAACCGTTTCTCGAGCAGCCCCGGCAATAGCTTCGTCCGTAAGCAGCTCAATCGAATTCTGTAGAATGTTGATCGGTGTACGGAACTCGTGGATGATTACCGACATCATGTCGTCTTTCTTCCGGTTCAGTTCTGCAAGCTGTCGATTCTTGCTCTGCGCTTCCTTGTAGAGCTTTGCGTTGAATATCGCGAGCGCAGCCTGGTGACCAAATCGTTCGACGAAATAGAGATCCTCGGGGGAGAATCCCTGGTCGTCCAGGCGATTCAGTACCTGCAGCGCCCCGATGAGCTTCTTGCCCCGGGCGACTAGCGGCACGCAGATAACTGATCTCGTGCGAAACTCGCTTTCTCGATCGATTTCCGAAAAGAAGCGCGGGTCGTTCTGTACGTCATTTACCAGCAGAGCTTCTCGGTGTTGGATAACCCAGCCCACCAGTCCTTTGTCGGACGGCATACGCTTGCCCGCGAGACCTGAAGCACCGCTCCCTTGGAGCGCCCAAAAGAGCAGCTCCCCCGAGCCTGCCTGGGTCAGAAAGACCGTAGCGGCTTCCGCCTGGAGCTGCGATCGGAGGTACTTAAGGGCTGCTTCAATGACCTGACCGGTTTTGAGAGAGGAATTGAGCAGGGTCGGCAATTCAGCAAGAAAGGTTAGGCGTTCGGAAGATAGCTCCATAGGCTCCACTACGAATGGTTGTCCCTCGGCGACAATAGCTGACTGTTCAAGTGGGGTCTACGCATAGCTCTTCCCAAGGCTGGTATATTGCTCGGCCGGCTCCGGCCGAAGGAGAAGTTCTGCCCTGTGAATCCGCAGCCGTCGACACCAGAGCGGGTCGACGGCGTATCTCCAGCTCGAACAACTACGATGCTTACGGCACGGTTGCCGTCATTACCAGCAGCTCGTCGAACTTCTCATCCCGGAAATCCAGCACCGCAAGTCTATCGCCGCTTTGAACACGTCCAACTGCGGTGGGTGGGGCAATCGACACGCTCCACTTAGCAAGCTCCCGAACTAGGGCAAGTTCTTTGGGCGTTGGCTCAGTGCCGCCGATAGGCGACCAGGCCCAGCTCGTTGTACTGGCGGCTACTAGCTTGCCAAGTTCGGATGCGTCATGTTCTTCGAAGGGTGAACAAATACTTCCGTTTACGACCTGGTTGAAAAGCTCGGCTGGAAAAATGAGTAATCTGGGCATGAGAGGTCCTTCCTAGAAAATCCCACGATGAACTCTACTAAAACCTGCCTACAGGGCAGATACCTCGTATATCAGGAGACAATGAACTACTTCGGCGCGGGGCCGGGGAGAATAGTCGGGGCCGTCATCGAGGACTGTAACCGTGAGGAAGCAGCCCCCGATGTTCCCGACCGGAGCGCCTACTTAAACCACAAGACTTTCGGAGTTTGCCAGGGCGGTGCGAACTCGCTGTTGGGCCTTCTCAGGTAAGCTCCTCAGGCTGCGCTCGACCGCGGCACGGAGGTCGACGTCGTCTTTCATCAGCTGCGTGAGAGTTTCGACCAACACCCTCTCGGTGTTCTCGTCTAGCTCCGCTTCCTGTAAGGCAGGGAGTAGCACCGAGATTGCTTCCTCGGGAGCCCCACGCAAGCGTTCCGACGCAGCAAGCCATTCTTCGTTGCGCGAAGGATCGCTAATGGTGGCGATCGCCTGCCGCACATCAAGCTGGTTCCGCAAGCGTCCATCCCAGTCTTTGATGGCAGCTTGAGGCGGTCGAGGCGCCGGGGCTTGATTGGCGAGATGGGGTTCAAGAAGACAGATAAGGGCCATCGTCAGTGCCCCCAAGAGATAGACAACACAAAAGGAAATAACTTTACGCATTCCATTTTCCTTTCACTACCAACAGAAGCGCCATCGCGTCAGACGTCTCGACGAGGGACGTAGACACGGAAAACCTTTTCCTCAACGGCAGCTCCAATGCAACGGATTCAATCGATTGCGTTGGAGTCGCGGTACCTTTGTCAGATGGAGGCCGGGAAAGAACGGAGTCGTAAGGGCAGGAGAGTGACCTACATAAATCCGGCGAAAAGGTCAACTTTTCCGACCCTTCTGTGCCGGTTTGTATCGTGTCGCCGTGCTACGTGGACGTTAGTCGTCATAGCTAGCAGGGAGCGGCGCTTCTGGAGCCCCCTCAGTTGCGACGGCCAGGCAGTCTTCAAGCGCGGGATGAGAGACGTCGCCGAGATACTCTGCAATGCGATACTTCCCGTCCTCCACGTGCACAGCGTAAAGCGGCTGTAACAATGCATTGTTTTCACTCTCCATGACAACTCGGCCCTGAGGAACGGAGATTTCCAGTTCTTTCATCGCTTCTCTAAATGCGGCGGGGTCCAAGCTTCCCGCGCGATTGAACGCAGCCTCAGCGAGCCTGAGGGCCGTGTAGGCCCCGCCGACCGCGATCCCGGTCGGAACCTCCTCCGGAGCGGGATAGTATTTTCGCCACTCGGCTAGGAACGCGCGGTTCTCCTCGCTATCGATTTCGGTGCTATAGCGAGCGACGGTATACACCCCGTCGAGCGCCTTGCCGAGCGGTTGGACCATCTCCTGCTCAAATGGTCTGCTTCCGGCCACCACCATTTCCGCTTTGACGCCAAGCTTTGCCGCCTGCTCCATAAAGGCTGGTGAACCGACCCGCGAGGTAGTGACGTAGAGCAAATCAGGAGCGAGATTGAATATCTGGCGAATTCGTTGAAAATAATCACGGATGCGGATGTCGACGTATTCCTCGGCGACCGTTTCGAAACCCAGACTCTCGGCTGTTCGGATCGTGAAGCTGGATTCTGCCCGAGATTCTGCATCGTCCGTGCCAAAATAGTAGATCCTGAATTTGGTCTCAGGACGTCGTAGGCGATCCGCAAGGTAGATCAAGAAGGGTTCGGTCACCATATACTCGGTAAGCCCGACCCCCCAGACGTAGTCGGAGACCTTCAAGGCATCACTGCTCATACAAGTCTTGATTCCCCCGTTACCCAAGTATACGAAGGGAGTTTTCTGTGCGTTCGCTACCTTTGCGGTAGCAAGTGCCGCTTCGTCGTCGACCGTTCCGATCAATAGTGACACCTTTTCTCGGCGTATCAGCTCCTCTGCGAGCTCTGCGGTAAGGTTGGGGAGGGAACGGGTGTCCGCGACATGAAGTTTCACATTGCGATTGAGGATGCCCTTGCCGGCGTTGATCATATTGGCGGCAACTGTCGCACCGCGGACGATGCTTTCGCCGTACGCTTTCAGGGGCCCCTGCAGCGGTGCAAGAACACCGACGTGGAGATCTTCGCGTTGGGGATCTAGCTCGACGGCCGGTAGCGACTGCTGCGGTTCATCCACTGGAGGCTGATAGGTGAAAACAAGAAAGCCGCCCAGTATCGCACCGAATAGGGCAAAGGCGATCGCAACTGCGCGCAACCGTGCGCGTTTAAGTTCCTGTACTCGGTCTTCCGGTTGGGGCATGATTCGTGTGCACCTGCTCTACATTCGATAAGTCCGCTCTCAGTGGAGTCCTCGGGAAAGATCCTTCGCTGCAGGAGAGTCCTTCCGGTCTGCTTCATTTTGCATAGATCTGGTGCCTCTGTCAGAGATGGATTATCGGACGGTTGCCGGACCAAAACGAGTAAGGGCACGGTGCCTAGTAACCGCTTGAAATCACACTGCTTTCTTGGTTTCTCAACCGGAGGCGCTGTCGGTAACAGAATTTTGCCATATTTGTAGCGGGTGAATGCATCTAAAACCGAGGGCTGGAGGGATTGATGAACTTGCAACTACTACGATTCCTCCTGATTGGACTGGCTCTGCTGTATCTTCTACTGCCGTACGACCTGCTACCTGACATGTTCGGGTGGTTTGGCAGGTTGGATGACTTGGCGGTGATTGGCTACTTGCTCTACCGCTCAAGTAAACGCTTCGAGCGTTCGAGCAAAGCGGAAGATAGTGGAAGCGCTGACGATGCGAGCAACGGTCGAAACGCCAAGGCAGCACACGAACAGAAGGCGGTCGACCCCTATTCGACTCTGGGTGTGGAGCGAAGCGCATCGGCGGAGCAGATTAGAGAAGCATACCGAAAACAGGCAGCGCAGTATCATCCTGATAAGGTGAACCACCTCGGTCCTGAGCTTCAGAAAGTTGCGCATGCGAAAATGCTGGAAATACAGAGCGCATATGAAACTTTGATGAAACGAGGGGCGGTATGAGCCGGTGGCTGCGTACGTTGGCCACCGGGAACGTCGCCCGTACTTCAGACGACAAGGTTGGACGCTGGTCGAGCTACGATGAAATCGGATGAAGCGATACAATCGGAAGAGCGCAGTGGAGCTCTCCAAGACGGGGCGCTGACGCTGGTCTTTTGTTCACGGCTAGAAGCCGTGACCATCGCGGTCGGAATGGTGCTGGAGCTCCTGAAGACGCTGGCCTCCGGCCCGACGTTGAAGCGTTTTGAACTAGTGCTCGATGAAGCCATTCGAAATGCCTACGAACACGGTAACCTGGGCATTAGCAGCGATGAGAAGGAACGGCTCTGCGCTGAAGACCTGTTTGACGAGGAACTACGACGCCGCGAACCCGCAGCGCTGGCGGATGGAAAGAAAATCCGAGTTGAGGCCACCGTCAGCGGTCGAACATTTACCTGCACTGTCGAAGACGATGGCGTCGGGTTCGATTGGCAGCGCAAGCTCCAGGAGCCCCTGGAACAGACCGTCGATTTTTCTCACATGAACGGCCGAGGGTTGCTGCTCATTCGCCAGATATTCGATACCGTCGCATTTAACGAGCGCGGGAACCGGATTACTATGACGAAGCTATTTCAGTAGACGCAAAACGCGAAGCTACGGAAGAAAAGCGCACGTCCACGCGCACGGGGCAACTGACCGACGGTCAGCGAGAGTCTCGGCAGCCGTGGGCGTAAGGATCCCTGCAAGCTGCCTTCAGCGACTCCTCGAGATACGCCTGTTTGCCGTCCTCGTCGAAGCGCCACCAGTAGCTTCCAATGTTGGTATCAGCGCCGGCACTTTTCAGGAGCTGTTGCATTGATTCATTTCGATAGATCCTCGCCCACAGATACGGCGTAAAGCCATTTTCCGAAGTTGAATTGATTTGTGCTCCGCGGCTCAGCAGGAGCTTGACGATTGGAATGCAGTTACGTTTTACCGCCCAAGCAAGCGCGCTGTCACCGCGCTCGTCGCGCAAATTGATATCGATGCCGTCACTGACAAGCGCCTTCGCCTGGGCAAGGTCACAACGAATGCTTGCATCGATAAGCGGTGGTGTATAGAACACCACTTGCTCACTAAGCTCTCCATGCTTGTCGATAATGTAGAGTTTGTCGCGCTCGGTGACTGCCGAGGGAGGGATGCTGATCAGTTGGGGATCTTCTGCAAAGGATCCCGACGGAACAGCAGGGGCTGCGCGAGGTTCCTCTCTTGGTTGCCCTGCGATTGGCTGGTGAGAAACCTGCAGCGCGAGCTGGCGGTGCAGCTGAGAAAGCTCCATTTCCAGCAGCTCCAAACGCTTTTCCGTAACTCGACTGGACGCTCTTAAAAGCTGCAGTTCCTCAGACCAAGCGGCATCTGCAGCAATTGCAGGCGGTGCCCCGGTTGCGTTCTGGAGCTTCGAGCCAAGGTAGAGTAGCGCCCCAATCAAGAAGACGAACGCGCTCCCGAAGAGTGCGAGCCAAGCGAGTAGCCCGGAGGCACTCCCGTGAGATCGCGCGGAGCCGCTATCTCGAACAGGGTCCGTAACCAGCGCCTTCGCAGGTCGAACCGCAACTACACGTCGCGCTTGAATGACAGGGTCGTGAGTGAGGTAGCTGTATGCTTCCTCGATCGCGCGAAGCGCGGCATCATCGCGGCTGGAGCCTTTCGAGACCTCGCTCAGGTGGTACTCGAGTTGCCGGGCATACGACGCCTGAACGTCCTCCCAAGTCGCGTTCACGTCGAGCCCGAGCTGGTCGAGGTATTCGTCGCGGGTCACACAGCACCGGAGAAGAGATCGCCGTTAGCTTCCCAGAAGTCGCAGGGCGAGCTCGGGCTGTAGATTGGCCTGAGCACCGACGGCGGCGCCGCCCTGTTGCCGAATTCGTGCAGCAATCAGATTCGCCGATTCAGCCGCGATGTCAGCATCTTCGATGCGACTTCTGGCTTCGGCCGATCCGAGCGCGCGCGACTGCACGTTGCTGTAAACGGTCGCGAGACGACTTTCTGCTGCGCCAATCTCTCCCCGCGAGTCCGCAATACTGCTGACCGCGTTGCGGGTGGCATCGACAGCGGCTTGAGCACCTCCTTGGGTAGAGATATCGAGCGTATCAAGACCAAGTGCCTGGGAGCTCACGTCGCCGACAACGACTTCAGTTTGGGAATTCGCACCGGAATCGTTGCCGCTCTGTACCGATGTCGTAGAACCGAGCACCTGTCTGCCGTTAAACTCGGTGCTTTGGTTTATACGGTCGAGTTCGGAGCGGAGTTGTTGGAATTCGGCATTCAGGGCCTGCCGCTGACCGTCCGACAACGTGCCATTGGCCGATTGTGTCGCGAGTTCGCTCAGTCGAGTAGTAATAGCTTGTGACGATTCCAGGGCTCCGTCTGCGATGCTGAGCTGCGACACCGCATCGCTAATATTTCTGGCTGCGACCCGGAAAGTGCTTTCCTCTGCTTGAAGAGCCGCCGCTATTTGAGCGCCCGCTGCGTCGTCCGCCGCGCGGTTTATTCGTTTGCCGCTAGAGAGCTTCTCGAAAGCGCTGCGGACCGAAAGGCTGGATTTGTTCAGTTCTCGCTGATTTGCAAGCGAAAAGATATTGCTGTTGATGGTGAGTGACATCGAAGTACCCCTTCCGATGGCGAGCTCGAACCGTGCGTTCGAACAACTATTCTAATCCTAGAGCGCCGAATCTGCTGCGTAGTCAGCAAGCCCGGTTAGATTAGGATGACGACGCTTCAAAGCTCGGACTTGATAAACTGGGCCGCGCCCGACCGGTGAACCCCCGGGGTCGACGCTGCCGGCGCAATCCTCGTCAGGTCTTCGTGAAGTCCGTCCGCGGCAGGGTGGGACACGCCTTCCGTTTGGGTGGACTTTTTGAGTAACTACCTTTAGTATCAGGGGAATTGTCGGCATCACGGCTGTTTCGCTGATCGCGGGGTGAAACTACACGCGGACAGGGAACCGCGGCACGATTTGAGACGACGGCACGGTCACTAACTAGCGCAGGGATTTAACTGGCACGGTGAATAACAAGCACCGGTGCCAAGTGTAACATTAGGAGAGTGAGGCGATGACGGGGAGGACGGTTCAGTGTGTAAAGTTGGGTCACGAAGCCCCCGGCCTTGAGCGGCCTCCTTTTGCTGACGCGCTTGGTCGGGAGATTTTCGAAAACGTGTCCGCTCAGGCATGGAATGAATGGCAGCAGTCGATGATGATCAAGATTATCAATGAATATCGACTTAATCTGGCCGAGCAGCAGGATTTCGAGATGCTGATCAAGCAGATGCGCTTGTTTTTAAACCTTGGCGGAGGTGATGAACAATCGCAAGGTGATCAGGGAGTGCTCGAGGTCGAGAACCCTGAGCGAGGTCGTGGGTAACGCTGAGTTAAACGTGTTGGTGTGAGTACTCCTCCTGAAATTTCGGAAGCAGAGCGTAACCTTCGCTTTGAAGTGATCGGATTCTTGCGCATTCTGACGGACGAAGAGCAGCAGCGTGAGATGTTCGCTGAGGCGGACCCTGCCGCAGTGGCTCTCGAGCTCTGTCGGATGTGGTTCGACGAGATTTATCCTTTGAGTGAGCGCTACTTCGAAACAGAGAAAAACGAAGTGCCGGAGGAGGAGATTCGGCGTTTCACCGGTTCGTTCAGCCCAACCGAGCTATCCGCGCTCGAACACTTCCACAAAGTTCTGGAACTTCGGCTCGAACAGCATGCTGAAGACGGCGGCAACCTGAATGAGAGCGAGGAGTGGCAGGGAATTATCCGCGATGCCCGCAAGACCCTGGTCGTGCTTGAGCGGAAGTCCGCGTAATCACCTTGTTTTTCGCGCTTTCCCGCCCCGCCGGCTCCTGCCGTAACGGTATCAGAAGCAAATCAGATTCAGAGTATCGCGCACATTGTGATGCACCGGCCGCATAAGTCCTAATAGATGCCGCGAAGAACCGAGTATAGCCGTTCTGTAAGGCTGTATGTAGGCGGCGGAGAGTTAGAGAACAAGGTGTACGGAGGCAGCATGGCGGCCATTACTCAGCAGCAACGAAATCCCCTGTCGACTGACCGGGAAGCCCGTGCGGATCAACAACGTATTGACTCTGCTAAGGAAATGCCGCTTTCCAGCGTGCTCTCCCATGACGGGTTAAAGGAGCTGGACCAAGCCACTTGGGCCGCACGCCGAAAGGAGAAGCGCAATCAAGATGCAGGCGAGCTTTTCGAAAAGAGCAGGCAACAAGCGCTGTCGGCGGTAACGTTGCCTCCCTACACGCCCGAGAGTCTACCTCATGGAGTGGCGGCATTGCAGCGGCATGGCGAACGCCTTACTTCACTCGCTGACCCCTCTCGTGCCAACGAACGCAGTGATGGCGCAACAGGTGCTTTGGCAAGTTTTATTGGGAATGCCCGCTCCCTGATGAGTCGTATTAACGGGGCAGATCGTGCATGATCGTTGAGCACAGGAGTAGCCTTGGCAACCTCTGCGATTTCGTGAGTCGATAGCCGCAGCCAGGGGGCCATTGGCGATCCAACAGAGGCGGAACGCAAAATAGCCAACACGCGCTCGTAGAGTTCTTCCATGACCACACCGCTGGTTTCTGCGCCGCATGGCTCGGTGCAACTGCAAGCTATTGCCTTTCCCCCTCGACGTGCAGACTTGAACGCACTTCGAATCCCACTGCCGAATCTTAGCTCGAATCTGAAGGTTTCTTGCGCTCCAATCGCTCCGACAACGGAGAACTCAACAAATCCGTTTGTTCGACGAGGAAAGTTGCTGAGGGAGGAGCAGGCAGGGCCGAAGACGCAGCAGCCGCGACACCTTGCCAAGAACTATGATCCTGCCCTTTCTCCGATGACGGTCTATGTGAACGGTATTACTGCCGGCAATCCTTTGCACGGACCTGTTGCCGATCGGTTTGGTGTGCCCACCACACTCGTTGTCAACGACCAGGATCGAAGCGTAGTGATCGATGTGGGCAACGCAGTCGCGGGAATACTCGACAAGCGTTGGGGACGTGCTGCCGAACCTGAGGCGGTGGAAAACCTTTTCAGGCTGCTGCGGCGGCAGTTGGATCCTCGTACTCCGGCTTCACGTGGGAGTATCCACCTGATCGGCTATAGTCAGGGAGGAGTCGTCATCAGCAATGCACTCGGACTTTTCCGTGAAGAGATCGGCGAACAGGCGTGGGGGAGGATCGCGCCGCGTATCCGCGTCACGGCCTTGGGCTCGGCGATGCATGAATGGCCGAGAGGGGTCGAAGTCATCGAATATGCCCACCGAGGTGACTCTGTAGCGAAGTACTCGAGTTGGTTGGCCAAAATAAAAAGCAAGACAGCAGCATCGTTTGTGGCGATCTCTCGCGGCTATGCGTCCGCGACGGAACGCCTGGCTGCGTGGCGCGAAGGTCGTCAATATCAGCCGCTGAAAGCAGTTGTGCCGGAATTGGTTCCGGCAAGCAGGCGTGTCGTGCTCGACTATGACGCTTCCGACGCCCACGATCTACACACGTATCTGCGCCACTTGCCGGACTTCTTTCTAGCAAGGCATAGAGATGCGACAGGTCGGCTAGATCCTGTTGCCGCAGCGCGGGATCTCGCTACATCAATCGCGGAGGCACGATTTTCAGATGACGTACATTCCGAGATTCGTGGGCGGCTTGAACGGAAAGCTACCTCAAAGCAGCTCCACTAAAAGGTGCGCCGCAAGATTCAGCCAACCGCTATCCCGAGCCTGGGCACGTCGTCGATTTTTCAAGGCAACTTCTATCTTCGAAACAATTTGCGCTGATCGATCACGGAGACGGCTGTCGCCGGTACAAACGTCTTCCACGCCTCGTCTCCCGCTCGCAGCATGGTAAGGACATCGAGCGGAAGGAAATTTCCTAGGGCACTGTCCACCCCGCTCATACCGACAATGACTCCTGCCTCCAGAAGCTGCGCGTAGAGGTGGCGGAGGTGTGTCGCGACCTTCAGATTCTCAGCGGTAACAAGGGTATCCTCCGGGGGCTGCAGTCCTGCAGGAAATGCTCCTTTGCTTTCGAAGTAGCGGACGAAGGTTTCGCGAGACATCGGATAGACGAAGACTTTTACCTTCTGCTTGAAGAGCCGGCCGAATGCTTCCAAAATACCGCCTTCGAGTGACTCGTAGTAGGTCTCGTTAAACAAGTGGAATAGCGTGTTCGGCCCAACCACAAGGGCGATGGGTTCCGCGGTGAAGCGACGCAGGTAGGCAGTGAGACGATAGTGCTCCGCGTAATTCGTGATCAGCACCCATGCTTTTATCGCGGAGAGTGTGTCTGCAATCTGGAGCGTTTCGGAGAGGTCAGACTCTTCGGTAGCGAAAAGGTTCTGAATGGTAATCTCGAGTACCGGAAGAGGAATCTCCCCGGCGGGCGCGGCAAGTCGCAGATATTCCTCGCGACCCTTTTCGATCATGTCGACTGCCACTCGCGTGACTGGGCGAAAGCTGCCCCTCTGTAGTAACACCGGACGCTTGTAGAACGCCTCTGCAGGCTGCGTCACTTCGCCGTCGGGGCTAATCAGGACAGCATTGGTGAGTTTCGCCCGCACGAGCTTCAGTGCCATTTCGCGATTATCAACTTCGGAAAAGGCGGGTCCGTGAAACTCGATCATGTCGATCTCCAGTCGCCCATGGTCGAGGCCGTCGAGTAGCGACTTGATCAGATCATCCGGCGATTGTCGAAAGGCTCCGTAAATAAGATTGACACCGAGAGCACCGAGCGCCTGCTGTTGCAGCGCATTCGACTTGTCGTGCATCCAGACGTGCAGAATGACATCGTTCGGTGCTCCGTGCGGGGTCGCTTGGAAGCGAAGTCCGAGCCAACCATGGCTGGCTCGATCATTTGAATAACTTTGTGCGGCAACCGTATCTGCAAACGCAAAGAACGTCGACCGATCTCCTCGTTCGCCCCCGAGCCGTTGAAGCAGCAGGTCGAACTCATGCGACAGCATGCCCAGCAATCGCTCTCGGGAAACATACCGACTGACGGTTCCGTAAATTTCGTCGCTGAATTTCATGTCGTATGCCGACATGGTCTTCGCGACGGTTCCTGACGCGCCGCCGACACTGAAGAAATGCCGAGCTACCTCCTGACCGGCACCAATCTCGGCGATAGTACCGTAGATCGCAGCATCGAGGTTTAGCTGGAGCGCCTTTTGGCTTGTGTCTAAGGCCTTTTGGCTTATGTCGAAGGATGGAGTATCTCTAGTAGGCATAGTCGTATCAGGAGAGTTCTCTCGAACATACGGTGCATGTCTCTTTCTCCTATTTCTCAGGAGAAAGGACAAGCCAAGGCGGAGGGAATTGTGTGTTATCCAATCTTAGGGGTATATTTGCTGTTCCGTAATCCTGCTGAGAGATCTTGAGCAACATTTGAGGAGCTTGCATCATGAAGCGCTACCTTGCCTCTGCCACTTTCTGTCTCTTTTTCATTCCGACCTTGGTATTGGCAGATACTCCGGCGTTGGCAGATACTCCGGCGTCGGCAGATACCGCCGATACGATCGAAGAGCATTCGAACGATGGTGCACCCGCGCAGGCTGAAGCAGTGGGCGAGCCGGGCAAACTGGCGGCAGGTCAGAAGCTTGAACCGTATGTATTTGAAGACCCTCACGGAGAGAAAAAGACGATCCGCGACGATACAAGCTTGGTGCTGATGTCTTTTGACATGGAATTGTCAAAGAGTATTCATCAGTTTCTTGAGCAGAAGGAACCGGAGTATCTGCAGAAGCACCACGCCCAGTACGTGATCGATATCACGCCGATGCCGGCTCTTATTACTTGGCTGTTTGCGGGTCCGAAGATGCGTAAGTATGATTTTCCGATTCTTCTGGTGGACGACGAAGCTTTCTCGGACCGCTATCCTCAGCAAGAAGGAAAGATTTTGGCGCTTGAGCTTGCGCCGGATCGAACCGTGAAGGAGGTGCAATTCTTCGACACGATTGAAGCCGTCGCTGCCAAATACTTCGAGCCCGCCCAACCTGACGCGTCTCCGAGTGGGGCGGTGGAGCAGACTTCGTAGACTCGGTGCCGAGGTTGGGATGGGACAGGACGCCTACATCGACTACATCCAGTCCTTTTTTAGACGTTGGGCGCCTCTGTACGATTTGTTCGCGGCACCCATCGCCTACGTGTATAGCGCAGCAGTTCGATTCGCTTCATTTCCTGAAGGGACAAGAGTCCTCGATATCTGCACAGGGACGGGGCAAATCGCTAAACGTCTCGCGCAACGTGGAACCTCAGTCGTCGGTGTCGACATTTCTGAGGCGATGCTCGCACATGCCGTTCAACGGGGCAGTCACGGTTTGTTCGAGGTTGCTCGGATGGATGTCCGTCAACTTGCGTTTCCTAATCGAAGCTTCGAATATGCGATCATTTCTCTTGCGCTTCATGACATGCCGAGAAAGGTGCGGCTAGCCGTGCTTGCAGAAGCTGCACGAGTAAGTCGGAAAGTTTTGGTGCTTGATTACGAGCTGCCGCTCACCAATCCCTGGCGGGCCATCGCTTGGCATACGATTCGCCTCTTCGAGAGTCCGTATTTTCGACAGTTTGCCCGAGAGGATCCCAGGGAGCTCTTTCGGGAGGCGAACTTCGAGGTCGTGCGGGAGCGCAAGCTTTTCGCTCATTGGTTTACGGTCTTCGAGTTGTCGCCCCGTTTTTAGTCTTTCGTCTGCGGTGTTCGCCAGACCCGCGTAAGACGCTTCTTTTGGGGACACGGTGGTGCGTCTCAAAGTTCTCGGTAAAATTTCCTACGACAGCAAAAGCCCGACACCGTAGCAGCATGCATACAGTCCTGTGAGCAGGGCTGTCTGACCAAGGGCATAATTGAGCTCCTCAGCATCTTCGGAGGAGTGGACGGTCCAAGCCAACGGGATTCCGAATAACAAGCTGGCCGAAGCCAAGATGCTTCCAGCGCGGCCGTCAAAAAAGGGCAATACCGCAGCAATAGCAAGCAGCGAAAGATATTCGGCACGACCGAACCTTCGGCCAAAGCGCACCACTAGCGTTTTCTTCTTGGCGGCAGCGTCACCTTCATAATCGCGGAGGTTGTTTATCACAAGAATTGCAGTAGAGAGCGCGCCCAATCCGGCGCCCGCCAAGAGAGGCGAAAGCGTCATTCGATGCGACTGCAGAAAATACGTTGCAGCAACGGCAACCGGCCCGAAGAACACGAAGCAGAAGACATCTCCCAATCCGATATAGGCGAGGGGAAACGGACCGCCCGTATACAAAAGGGCAAGCAGTAGCGACACCAAAACCACGGATAGAAACCCGATGCCGCCCATCCAAACCAGCGCTCCGCCGAGTAGGGCCGTGATGCCGAAGCTAACACCCACGGCAGCGCGCATTTGCGCCGCTGTCACCAGCCCCGACTGGGTGACTCTCATTGGACCGAGCCGCTGAGGTGTGTCGGCGCCCTTGAGGAAATCGAGCAGGTCGTTGCTGAGGTTGGTTGTGATTTGCACACCCAAGCCAAACGCGAGTGCACCGAGCGCCGGCACCGCTCGGAACCGTCCATCGACAATCGCGCAGAGGGTTCCAAGGAGCACCGGCGCAACGACTGCCGGTAGCGTGCGTGGGCGAATGGCAAGCAACCAAGTCTGCGCACTCGGTCTTGCCGCGCTGCAGTTCTCGGACTGACCCAATGATGGATCTATGCCTTCAATAGCCAGTACCCGCTCATTACCGATGCTACCGCCCATATGCACGCCCATATGCAAACTGTTGCAGCGTAGGCTATTCCCCTTCCTTCGTCGCAGCAGCTTGCTGTTCGGAGGTGGAAGTCGTGCCTGCGGGCAGCTCGACGCGGTAGGTCACCGCGACCACCGGCTCGACCTTCGCCATAACGATCGAAGGGTCATCGACGTGATAGCTCGCCCATTCGAGCTTATACTCGCCACTTGCGACAATGTGATCCCCTTCCTTTTTGAGATCCAACGGCAGGTCAATCTCGTGTTCCACATCGCGAATGTGGAGACGGCCGTGTAGCGTCCCATGGCACGGAGCCTTCTCCAGCGCCTCGGGTGTGCAGCCACCAGCAAGCGACGTAGCAGTGAACACAATCTCAGGAAATTTCGGTGCGGCCATATGCTCATAGAGACTGTCGTTGCGCATCCCCCAGCCGGTATCAATCTGGGTGACCGGGACATGAATCTCAGCAGCAACAGAGCCTGCGTCATTTGGGTTTGAAAGTTGAGCACTGCCGCTGACCCCGTGGACTACGCCGGTAACGACGTGCCACGTCGTATCGACGTTGAACTCGATGTGCGTGTTTTCATCCGTTAGTTTGAGCGGCAAGTGCCACGCATCTTCCGCACCTGCCGAAGTTGCGGTCAACAAGAGACAAGGGAACAATAGGTAACGTTTCATTGGTGTGTACTCCTACACTGAGGTTGGTTTTGGATGCAGATAGTCGGATACAAGGCTACGGTCAGAAATGACGAATGATCTGAGACTGGTCAGCAGCCAAGGCACGATCGTTAAAGACAGGAGCAGGGCGAAGCTGACACCAAGCGAAAGAATAACGCTAAAAGATCGAAGCCCCTGATGAGTTGTCAGTCCCAAGCAGGCGAAAGCGGCAAGAGTCGTGCAGCTCGTCAGCACCACGCTTCTGCCGGACGTCCGAAACGTTTCACGTAAGTCGCCGGCGGTGGCGAGAAAACGGTGGATGATGTGTACGCCATCGTCAACTGAGATGCCGATGACTATCGGCAATGCCATGATGTTAAGCGGGTTGTAGGGGATATCCAGAAAGCGCATTGCCGCGTGCATCCATACCATCGACAAAAGTGGGGTGATAGTTCCAAGTACTACCAGTAAAGGCCGTCGGAAATCCCAGGCGAGAATGACAACAAGAGCGATAAGGGCAAAGGCGGCGCTTTCACGAAGGGCGTGCTTCGTACGACTGATCATGAGCTGCCCGAGCAGCGGCATTCCAGTGGCGGAAGCGTCGACTTCACGGACGACCGAGAGAAACTTGGCCTCTACCGCTGGATCCCAGATATTGCCGTCTGGATAGGCATACACAGCAAATTGCCCATCCTTGCTGTTGAAAATACCATCATAAGCAGCAGGAATTTCCAACTCCGGCATGGCCGGTCGCTCTTCAGGCGGGAGCTTTCGAAGACGTTCGAATTCTGTCTCACTGATATGGGGAAGCGTGATGAAGTCGCTCAGTGATCGAACCAGCCCGATGCCATCGTAGCTTCTTAAGAGCGCTGCCAATGAACCTGCTTCGTCAAGAGAATCGACGACAAATGCGGCAAAGTAGGGCGAGTAATCCGAGTCCAAGACCATCTCGCGTTCAAGACGAACCGACTCCGAATCCACAGGCTGCAGATTGAGATAGTCGGAGTCGAACCTTGGAAGCGCCACAGCACTAAGCGCGACCGAAATGATGAGCAACACTGCAGCAAACCACGGCCGGTGGCAGCAGTAGAGCCAATCACCAAACGTCCTCCCCTTTGCGGGGCGAGGAGCGTTCCGACGTTCGTCTTTCGCCGTCAGGAGGAGAAGAGCCGGAAAGAGAGTCATCATCAGCAGAAACGAGAGTAGCAACCCGACTCCGGCGATGAACCCCAGCTCTCGAAAGCCGAGGAAGCTCGAAAGGGTCAACACCAGCAAGACCGCTGTGGAGGTGAAGCAGGCGGTCGCCAGCGATCGTCCGAGTTCCCGCAGTGTGTGCTCGACAGCGAGCGCTTCCGAAACACCATGATTCAGCTCGCCCTCCGCATGACTGATGAGGTGGATGCCATAGTCGATCCCGAGCCCGAAGATCATCATGGCGAAGGGAGCAGAAAGCAGCGTAAGGTGCCCTGGCCATAGAGCGGCGATTGCAAGCGTCAAAGGCACGCTGCAGAGCAGTGTTGCGACGGCCAAGAGCGGACGACGTGCGCTTCGAAAAGCGAACACGAAGAGTATCGCGACCAGCCCAAGGGAAAGCAGGGAATAGCGCGAAACGTCCCGCTGAATGACTTCCTGATCGTCGAGTGAGTACCGAGGAATGCCGGTATAGCCTACTCGTATACCGCTTGTGACAGGAATAACCTCCTGGACGACCTGTTCGATAGATTTGAGAAGGGGTTGAATTACGGAAACGTCGGTCTGGATATTCTCCGGCTGAACGAAGAGATAGAGCGTATCGTGGTGGTGGTTTGTCAGATAGTCGTAGGTGACCTCTTGTCCGGGGACGAACTGTGGGGTTTTCTCAAGCACCCGCC
>JAGRAW010000469.1 GCA_020434415.1 Bdellovibrionales bacterium | reverse complement strand
CGATGTACTGGAACATTCCTCCGGCATTCGCGTTCACCCGATGCACCACGCCGATTAGCGTCCCTTTCGGATATACTCCGTCGAGACCGGACGCGATGACTCGATCCCCTGCCTGGACCGGAGTGTCCTGCAGTTTTTCGATGTAGCGTAGCCTGAGAGTATCTCGGCGAAGTCCGCCTTCGATAACCCCTGCAGCACGACTGCTCTGCACGATGGCATCGATCGCGCTTGTGGAGTCGGTTAACAACAACACCTTGGCGCTACTCGAGTTCACCACCGTGGTTTGCCCGACGATGGCGTTTCCATCGACTACGGCAAGTCCCGGTCTCAGGCCGTCATCGCTTCCTCGATCGATGGTGATCGTCCGAACCCAATTGGAGGGGTCACGGCCGACGACCTGGGCGGTGACGCCTGCCTGTCCCATTCGCTCACCAAAATCGAGCAGGCCCCGAAGTCGCTGGTTTTCGCTTTGATACTCCTTGAGCCGCGAATTGAGCGCCTCCAATTCTTTCACCCGTTCGAGGAGACCATTTCTCTGTTCCTCTACATCGAGCAGCCAAACATAGTGCGTCCAGAGGTACTTCGTCGATTCGGAGACCTCGTGGTAGCCCTTCTTGAGCGGCACCAGCACAGTGTCAACGGATCGCGCTCCTACCTGCGCGAACTGGGGGTGCGCAAGAGAGGCGTTCATCAACTGCATCGAGACGCCCAACAGCAAGATCGAAGTGATAAGCAGCGCATGCCGGCGAAAGAAGTCCGCCATAGGAAACGTTCCTGCGGGAAAACGTGTCAATGCTCACAGGGAAGCGAAACCCTGCAAAAATTACCGGATAGTGACGTCTTTCAACTCATCCAGGTTGTCGAGGATTTTACCGGAACCGACGACTACCGCCGTAAGCGGATCCTCCGCCAAAACCACCGGGAGCCCAGTCATCTTCTGAACCATTTTGTCGAGGTTTCTCAGCAATGCGCCGCCTCCGGCGAGTGTAATGCCTCGATCGACGATATCCGAAGCGAGTTCAGCCGGCGTGCGTTCCAACACTTGCCGAACTACCTCGACAATCTGCTTCACCGGCTCTGACAGCGCCTCGCGAATCTCTTCTTCCGATATCTCGACGGTCTTGGGTAATCCACCGACCAGATCCCGACCGGTTACTTCGACCGTGTGATTCTCTCCTGTCGGCAAGGCGGTGCCTAGCGAAATCTTGAGCTGCTCGGCGGTGCGTTCGCCAATAGCCAAATTATAACTGCGCTTGACGTAATTGACGATGGCCTCATCCATCTTGTCACCGCCGATACGCACGGACTGAGAATGCACAATGCCTTTGAGTGAGATGACCGCGACTTCCGTCGTCCCTCCGCCGATGTCGACAATCATTGATCCGCAAGCTTCGGTGATCGGCAGCCCGGCCCCGATCGCCGCAGCCATCGGTTCGACCACCAAATAGACCTCGCGGGCACCGGCAGACTCTGCGGATTCACGAACGGCGCGCTTCTCGACTTCGGTAATTCCGAACGGGACACAGATGATGACTCGCGGCCTAACCAGCGCTCGACGATTATGCACTTTCTCGATGAAGAAGCGGAGCATCTCTTCGGTCATCTCGAAGTCCGCTATCACGCCGTCTTTCAGCGGGCGGACTGCGGTAATACCCATAGGTGTCCTACCGCACATATGCTTCGCTTCGCTGCCGACTGCGACGATCTTCCTGAAGTCGCGGCCGTTCTGCACCGCGACCACTGACGGTTCATTCGCGACTATTCCCTTCCCTTTTACATATACAAGCGTGTTGGCAGTACCTAAGTCGATCGCAAGATCAGACGAAAAGATACCCAACAAAGAATCGAGCATGTACCTACCTCAACCGTAGACTTTGGTAATCTTTCTTGACACTCGCCTGCCCCAACTCGCCTGCCGACCTGAGGACCACGGACCGACGCATCACCACAACAAAAGCTTGCTCTTTCACAAGCAAAAGGTGTTACGCTAATTACCTCTTTTAACTGAACGGGAACAGCGAAAGCACACCTTAGCCGTCGGCGGATCGTCACTGGCAGCACTAGCAGTTTTTTATGCCTCAGTCACACGGCAGTCTACATTTCTTCGCATCGTTTCGGGTCATCACACGTCCGCGGGTTCTCGAACGACTTTCGGACTTGAGCCACCGTGCGGCAACCAGGAAAGTGCGGTCCAGCGCTACCCATTGGAGACGAATACTCGCCTTTTCAGTTGGCGCATGCGTGGTCCCCGCTACCGCAGTAGCTCAGTCGCATTCGGCAGACGATGTTTCGGGAGCAGTCTTGTATCAAAAGCTATGTGCGAAATGCCACGGTCCGGCGGGGATTCCCCCTGACGACGTAGCCGAGCTGCTCCGACCCGTCCCGAGTGACCTGACACTTCTCCCGTACCGCTACGGCAGCACCCTCGAAGCGATCACCACTTCAATCCGGATCGGCCGCGGTGACGGAATGTTCAGGTTCGATAACCGCCTCTCTGACGAACAAATCCGCCAGGTCGCAGATTTTGTCAGTAAGACTTTCGCAGGAAATCCTTCCGGCGCTCACTGACAGGAAACCACGACTCCCTTGGATTGGAGTAACGCCCGGGTTTGCGTGGAAAAATCCTCGGCTTCGCCTTCGTTGAGACGAAATTCGAAATCCACCAGATAATCAACGAGCACCGTAATTTGTTGATCAAGCGGAAGCCGCTTGTCGACGAATACGTGAGGATTTCCCGACAGCTCGCATTCTCCGCTTTTTACCCGGAAGTTCGTACCGCGTGAGAGCTTCTCCCGTCGGACGGTGACACCGCGTTTCGCAAATACCTCCGCCAACGACCGCAGCTGCTGCTCCTCTCTTCTCTCCTTTAGACTTTTCGTCCGCACTGCCGATCCCTCGTCCGTTTTATTGTTAGTTAGCCTTAGAGCTTATCCAAATTTTTCCGACCCATTTCCTTCAGTATCCACCTAAAGAGCCCGATTCCATAGTGGATTGCTGGAGTTATTGGCGCCCTTCGCGAACACTATTGTAATGCGAACTCCTCAATGCGACTAGAGCAATCTAACTACTCGATATTACGACATTTTACAGGAGGTACGGCCCTTC
>JAGRAW010000468.1 GCA_020434415.1 Bdellovibrionales bacterium | reverse complement strand
GCCCAAATGCCTGTGCCGGCCTGGTTCGAGCCGTTTCTCGAAGCTTGCACGGCCAAGCACGCCGACAAACGCTACCCCTCGATGAACGCAGTAGTCAACGCACTTGAGCAGCCCATGCACAAGATGGGCCTGATTGACTTGCCGCCGCAGCACCGGCCCATCTTGGGCAGGATGATTAACAAGCTTCTCGATTTGGATTAACTCGGTGCCCCCGTGACTGGCCTAACTTTTCCGCAGCTTGGCTCCTTACTCCTTGGGCGCTATCGCATTCGCACTTCAAGCGCGACTTCACCCCATCTGCCGTGCCGATTTAAAGCGTTCGATCAGCAGCGTTCGCGCTTTGTCCACCTCGATGTTCTCGCCAAACACGACCACCGTGCGGCGGGACTTCGGGCGGAGTATGCCGCGCTCTCACGCATCTTCGGCCCGGCCATCGTCGAACCTTACGACTACTTTGAAGATGACACGTTAGTCGTTTTTTCCACCGAATGGATTGACGCTCGACCGCTTAAGTCGCTCCTTGCCGCGGGTTTGCACTTGCACACCGCAACTAAGGTAGAAATTCTACACGACCTGTCCCATGCGCTTGCTTCTGCCCACTATCGCTCGGTTATTCACCGAGGCTTGTCATCCGAGTCTGTCCTTATCCGCACCTGCGTTCCCTCAGATGAAACCCAACGCGTTATGCTTCGCGGTTTCGATGCCAGGCGACCGGTCTACCTCTCAGACGTGATGGATACCGGCCGTATGCTTGCACGAACCGTCTATGATGCCCCAGAAATCGCTACCGGTCATGGCTACAGTATGAGATCCGACATTTATGCCTTGGGTGTACTTGCTTTTGAGATTTTCACCGGTGCTCTGCCATATGGGTCGCTCTCGCCCTTCGAAGCAGCCCAGCAACGCTTCAGCCGTGGACTGCCGCGACTGCGACCCTCACGCGAGACGCCCCATTGGATTCCCGCACTCGTCTCGACCTGCACGCACCCCTGTCCCAAGAAGCGCGTTGCTTCCATGCGAGATGTTCAGCAGTTCATCGAATCAGAAGGCGCGATCAGAACGTCTCGTTAGCACCGCCGGTACGCTCAATCGCAATGCAATCACGCCCGGCACAACGATTACAGCAAACGTCCCTGCCGGGATGAAGTAATCCAAGGCCGAGAAGCCTACGTAGGAACACCCGAGCCACGCGACAGCTACGGCAATCACAAAAGGCGCCGCCACGCTCAGCCGTAGCGAGAGCAGCAGCAAAGTGACGCCAAATCCCAGTGCTACCAGGATTATCGCCTCCACCTCAGGGCTCAGGCGTTTCAACCAGCTCTTCTCAAGCAGATTTGCTGCGATGGTGGTGTGAATTTCCACGCCGAACATTCGGCTAGCTGAGACGGGCACGACAAAGGTATCATTAAGTGACGCAAGCCCCGTCGAGAGATTCGTCATTGCGCCAATGAAGACCAATCGGTCCTTGAAGTGCCGTGCAAGTGTCTCGGTATCACCTTCAAGCACTTCCACAAATCCCACGCTTGGAACCGTAAACGGGCCGCCGTAGTAATTGATCAAATCACGCCAGCCCGGTGCGCCGAGGTCCGGATTCACGAACTCTCGAAGCGGCTCAAGCAACGGCACCTCCGCCCGACCCGTGAGCGTGCCTTCTGCCCCAAGCGAGATGCTCTCGACCATCCCGTTTGTCGTCGTCACCTTGAGCGACATCACCGCCCCCGCGTTCTCTGCGAAGAGCCGTTGCGGCTCAAGCCGCATGCGGTTTACCCGCTTCCCGCCATCGGCGTCTCGCTCACCCTGAGCCATGATTGCCCGACCAATCACACTAGGCGTTGCTGCAAGGGCCTCACGCAGCTTGCTGTCAATCTCCGGCGTGGTCTCACGTCGGAAGATCATATCGAGCATGACCATTCTCGCGCCTGCATCACCGATTCGACGCAGCCCCTTGGCGATCACATCCCGTGGGAACGGCTCCCCGGAGGCTTTGTTTGCATGGAGGAATGCTGCGTCGTCAATTCGCACGACCGTCACCGGAGCCACAAGCGCTCGCTCACCGCGAATGCTGTACCACGCCCGTCGCAGTTGCCCCTCAGTCCGCTCGCCAATCGGACTCATCGCAATCACCGCACATCCGCAGCCTGCAAGGGCACACGCAAAGCCGCGGGCTACCCGCCAGCCCCATCGCCTCCAAGCAAGCTTCAGCCGAGACTTGGCCATCCACGGGTCCACCCCGAGCCGCTCAAGTAAATTGTCGAAGCCCATCGCCCAACATGTTGCGTTTTATCCGTTGCACTTGTCGAATGACCATTCGGCCGCTCATTGGCTTTCCGGCTGAAACTATCAAGCATTACCGCGAGTCCGCCGACACATTCTCAAGGAAGCTATGGTTTTCATAGCAATCTATGCGGAATTCTGCGAGAACTAAGATTGTGAAGATGCGAAAGACATTGTTTGGCAAGTATGAGCGTGGAGTGGCGATGCTTGAATATGCCTTACTGGCGTCGCTCTTGAGCGTGGCTGCGATGTCGGCGGTTTCGTTCTTGGGTTCCGAGACTCAGGCCACTTTCTTTGAGGCTGGAGACACAATACACGACGCGGTTGCTGGCAAGGACTTTCCTGATGACCCGCCTGTGCCAGGCTAACTGATTATCCTATAAGGATTGCCGGGAAGGCGAGAAAAAATGTGGGGGCGGACAGAATTGCATTGTCCGTCCGCCCCCATTGTAACCTGTCAGCAATGAGATTGGCCTCGACGACGGCGGCCGAGAAGTAGGCCCGATGCAATCATGAACAGCATTCCGGTTGTTGGCTCTGGTAACGACGCCATGGTACTCCCGATCCAACCCAAGTGAGGTTGAATAGGCATGTCAGCGTTCCAAGCACCATAACCGGGGCTGCCGGAACCACCAGACATCAGGGCAAAAAGCTCGAATTGTCCATTCACATCGAAAAACACACCGCCCCCGGAGTCTAGGTCGGTACCTAGTCGTTCGTCGGCAAGACCACCGTTGGCCATGGAATTGAATTGTGACCGGATATACCCATCACCTGAGATGTGCGATATGGAATTGCTTCCCGCTCGCCTTTGCCAGTCGAACGGCAGCAATCC
>JAGRAW010000467.1 GCA_020434415.1 Bdellovibrionales bacterium | reverse complement strand
ATACCGATAGCAAGGCACAGCGAGAGACCTATTGCCGATAATCGCTCCATTCCTTCAACCTAGCCGCTCTTCCCGCCGCATCTGCCGCGCCCCCACGCTGCCTTCACCTGCCCACGCTGTCTTCACCTGCCCACGCTGTCTTCACCTGATGGTTCCCGATCCGTAGGCGGTCCTTCGCTCTCGGGGTCGTTCCTTCACAAATCGGTTCCCCTTCTGTTGTGAGCACTTTCCGCCCCCTGGCATCATAACTGCATGAGCTGACGCCAAATGTTACCATCCAATACTATTGAGTTTTTTGCTCGCAAACCACGTCGACTGCATTAAACCTTCCAAACCGACCTGTCGATATCTAGAAGCAACCGTCACAACGAGGCTGATCCATGCAAGGCACCGAATCTTCTCCCTCCAGCGCGACAGTCCACCCGCTTTTGGCTAATCCCTACGATCATCATAAATATCTAGGGACCGTCAGTCAGATCGGTAAATCCAGTGTTCGCGTCGCTCTGTCCGGTGCTCCGCAGAATGGTAGTGCGAACGGGGCTGAACCGTATGAAGCCGCCGAGGTCGGCCAGTATGTGGTCGTTTCTAGCGGTAAACACGCAATCTTCGGCCAAATCTCCGATATACGACTCGTCGACGGTAGCGGCGGGGTCGGGTTCGATAGTCAGGCGGTGGCGACAATTCAACTTCTCAGCAGCATTGAAACCACCAGCGGATTTATCTGCGCCGGGGTGGTTGCACACCCGAAAATTGGGAGCTCCGCCTTCGTCGCGCATCCGAAAATAGTACAACTGGTAGCCGAGTCAAAACAGCGTAAGGGTGGTCAGGAAGCGGCGGTGACGCTTTCATTCGGACACTTACCGGACATCGATCACACACCGGTCCATTTCACTCCGGAAATGCTCTTCGGCAGACACTGTGCACTCCTGGGTACCACGGGTGCAGGTAAGAGTTGGAGCGTCGCCCGATTGGTCGAAGAGATCTCTCGATTTCGAGCGAAAGTAATCCTTCTCGATGCAACAGGAGAATTCGGCGCGCTCACACGCGGAACGCACCACGTCCACCTTGGGCGCGATCCGAATGCGCACAAACGTTCAACCGAGGTCTCCCTACCCTACAATCAGCTCACCGAAAGCGACTTGTTCGCAATCTTCAAGCCGCGTGGACAAAGCCAAGCGCCCAAACTCAGAGCGGCAATGAAAAGTCTGAAGCTCGCTCGACTCTCTCCCAAGCTTGCACTGGACGGCTGTATCATCAAGGTAGACAAATCGAAACTTCACTATGAAGCCGAGTATTCCCGCTTCTTCAGCGAAATCGAGAAAGTCGATGCCGATTTCGACATTACCAAGCTCACGCGGCAGATTGAAAACGAATGCGTGAAGCCTCAGCGAAGCCCGTTTGAACCCGAATATTGGGGCGGTGTGAACGGAGCTGACCAGTCTCTCTGCGTTCCATTGATCACTCGGATAAATGACATCATCGGCTCCGAGAACCTGGAGCCAATTTTCAAACCGGACGGTAAGCCATCGCTGATCACCGCCATCGATCGCTTCGTCAAAGATGAAAACAGCTCCGTGTTGCGCGTCAACCTTCAGTATCTGTCCTTCCAGCACAACGCTCGAGAGATTATTGCGAACGCAGCCGGGCGACACTTATTGAAGCTCGCTCGAGAAGCTCGCTTCCGCGAGAAACCCCTAGTCGTGATTGTCGACGAGGCGCACCAGTTCCTCAACCGGACTACCGAGGGCAAGATGCAGGACGAGTACCCGCTTGACGCGTTTGCAGACATCGCGAAGGAAGGCCGAAAGTATGCCCTGAGCATTTGCATCGCCACGCAACGGCCTCGAGACATTCCGGAAGGAGTCCTCAGCCAGATGGGCACGCTGATCGTACACCGTTTGATCAATCACCTCGATCGTGCGGTTGTTGAGCGTGCATCCGGCGAGATCGACAAGTCGACACTGGAATCGCTGCCGACACTCGCTCCGGGTGAAGCGGTGATAATCGGAGTCGACTTCCCCGTGCCATTGCTCCTTCGAGTCAATGCACCAAAGGCACGACCGGATTCTGCGGGAGCGGACTACCAACGCTTCTGGCGATAGACGGGCAAAAAAGGCGCAGGCGTCGATTGATCCGACGTGCTCGGCTTTTCGTGCAGTGGCGTCGGAGGGAGCTGCTGCGCAAAAAAGGAGCGCTCCTACCGAGAACTGCGCTCCTGGCGAAGTTTAATCTCTTCTTCCAGTTCGCGCAGTGCACGCGAAAACTTGCGCTTCTCATCCCTCAGGCAGCTAAACCGCTGACCGAGCACTCGACAAATCTCGAGCACACCGGAATTGGGAACGTGGTCCCGCACCCAGCCGTCGGTGGTATAACGGATGAAAGGAAGGTCGCGGTCAACGCTCTCCACTGCGTCCCCTTCCTCGGAAGACAGTGATGGCACCCCTCCTTCATGGGGCAGGCTGAGCGGACGCTGCTCAACGAGCAGGTTTTCGCAGAGACTGCGCGCTTTCTCTTCGGTGGTCACTTTATACACTCGCTTCGAGCGCCCTGCTCTCTGTAGCGCCTTCAACGTCAATGTCACCGAGCGATCCGGTAGCCGATTGTAGATACTGACATCGGTGATGCGATACTGCACTCCGTTGTCCCCGCTTCCGGCTTCCCAGCTCGAATTCCAGATCAAGATTCGACCGCGGGCCTTCTCCAGACAATCCATATATGCAGCGTGCGCTAGATCAACCGCGCTCATCAGGGCGAGAGCAACGACAGCGACGGCCAAAAGCGACCGTCTGAAAGTTCTTCCCAAAGCAGGCAAGACTCCGCCGACTGTTACCTTGCGGTATCGGGCGCAGGCACCTAAGCGGGCTTCTATTTCCGGACGCCCTCTACTCATCAAATGTAAACCTCAAGGCTTCCGCCCTCGAAAAGGCATCGCGCTCCTGTTCTGCTGCCTTACTCTGCAGCACGGCGAGCATCTTATTGTAGTAGGCCTGACTGAAGCTGTCGGAGCGTTTTTGCGCATCAGCATCTGCAAGGCTGGCGAGGAGCGTCTGCGCACGCAAACAGCTCGCTTTTACCAGTTCCTCCGTCAGCTTCGATTCTGCCGGCTCCCGAG
>JAGRAW010000466.1 GCA_020434415.1 Bdellovibrionales bacterium | reverse complement strand
ATCCTCGGCCTCTACTCAGACCGTAGCTTTTATTCCTGACGCTGCGTCCACAAAAGTCGACCGCGAAACCGGTCCGACATCTCGGACGGCATTCGCAGATGCCTCAAGTCTTCCACAACCTCAGGAGCCGCAGAGCCCTCCGAAGCAGCACGCTTTGAGGAGGAACTCCAGCTTTTCCGACAGCACGACAGAGCCATCCCTGGATTCGCACACGCAATTCACCAGCCTGCAACGAACGGTTTCGCAGCTCGCTCGACCGACTCCCGCGCAGCAAGAGGTACCGACCTTTTCCACGACCGAATCGGCCGAATCCCGCGCTATGCAGGGCGGTCAGATCCTGGCGGCCCAGACTATTGTAGGGCGAAACGCTGACATGGCACCGCTGGGAAACGCTTTCCCAGCGGGACTGGAACCGACATCGACTAATGCTGCTCCGGCCACCAGACCATCTTCCGCTACCGAAGCATCTCTCACCCGCCGCACCTCGACAGTACGGCCGGAATTGCAGGGGGCACACGACGAATCTGGTGTTTCCCCAGCGCGGAGAAGCGTTGCCGGCGTGGCGCCACCGGTCAGTAAAATTCGCGTTCTTCCAGAAGCTCAAACATCCCAAGGTCGCGGCATCAACGATCGAAACGCTTCCGAGTTAGAGGCAGCACTTACTCAACTCCAAAGACCGAGCACCCCGAGGGATAGCACGCTCGGAAGCAGAGGAGACCTTCCGGAGCCCGCACAGCTTGGGCCGCAACTCCCCCTTACTGCCCTTGCTCAACGGAGAAGCTCGGACTTCGCTCCGCCCTATCCGAGAGAGACGGGCGGACTTGGTAGCGGACAAGCGAATACACCGCGCCTGAGATCTGCTCCTCAGGCACCACAGTTACCTCAACAGAACATTGAAATTGACTTCTCGGAACTTCGTCCCAAGGAACCTGAAACCAAAGTCGCCGCAGACGGGGAGCCTGATTTACAAGGCGAAAAGCTGAAACAACTCGAGAAAGAACGAAACTTTCTCAGCGAACGGAACCGGCTCAGTGCTCAGCTGAAGGAGCTTCTCGATCAAATCCAGCAGCAGAATCCCGTCGAACGAATCTGGAAGTTCGTTCCCTTTACGGACGCAAACAGCGAACTGGCTCAACGTCGACAGCGCATCATCGATTTACGGACGGATCTCCGTATTCCCATACCACTTGAGACTCTGCGCAGCGGCGAGCAGGCAGAATTCTCCAAAACGCTCGGCACGACCATGCGCCAAAACTCGCAGCGTATCGCTGAGATCGACAAGCTGCTCAACCCTGGCTCGAACCGGTGAGGCACGCTCCGGTGGCACCTAGCGTACCGGGCGCCTTGCCCCTACGGCTCGATTACGACCATTATCGGACTGCTCTCGCTCAAATTACCGACCGAAGCGTTAGCACCGCACTGGGCAATTGCCTCATCGCGGGAGATCGGTGCAAGGCCTTCCGGCATCAGCATCGTGATCGTTGCATTGATCTGGGTATCGAAGCTTTCTTCGGTCGTGCACAGGAAGGCACCATCATGCTCGTTAATCTCTCCCGGTTGTACCGTTCCGGTCAGCGGCTCGACGCTGATGTCTGCAAGGTCCACCGTGATCTCATATGAGAAGGCAACCTGCCCCGGATTAGCAATCGCCACGATGGTATTCACCCCATTCGGGCAGGGAGACGTGGAAAGAGAGTGGGAAATCATCTGCACCGCATTCGGAATGGCGACGTTAGTCGCTTCGATAATGGAACACGCATCATCGACGACAATATCCTCATCGTCATCATCCGGCGTTGGAGTTGGCGTCGGCTGATTGTTGCCGTCTTCAAAGACCGCGATTGTCGACACGCCGGTTCCCGTCGACTGAAACTGCACAAAGACATCATCAGCAAGCGGCGAAATGCTCTGCACGACAGTCATGGTATCGAACCCTCCTCCAAGGAAAGAGAACGCCACGTCGCCGCCGAGAAAGACTTCTTCATCAACAGTGAAGTCGAAGGCACCGGTTGAATCGGTCGTGTCGCAAGCACCTAGGGCACACACCTCCACGCCGCTGATAGCGCGCGCTGTTCGAGCAGCCTCTATACCGTCATCAAGCGTTCCATGGAAGAACACATCGTCACCGCCGGAAGAGCCGCCTCCGCAACCCAGCATCGCTCCAAATGAAGTCAGCAGAATAGCTCGCGACAATGTATTCATGAGTAAGCCCCCTTCTTGCCATTACGTTCACTTACGGTTGGTTAGTAGCGGATAGAGGGCCTCACCCCCATGACGAGCGTCAGGCTAGCGGAACCATGAACAGTGGGGGCGACTCGAAGCTCTGTCGGAGAGTCAGAAAACGCCTCAGACCCGTGATGCGCCGGTGTACTACCGTCTTCGGATCATCTCGTCCTTATAACGAAGGGATGCGGGCAACGATCGAGGCTACGAGACCTCTTCCATCGTCGCGATAAATCGATCGGCCTCAGCTATCGCCTCTTCCATCTCCTCGATCAGCGTGTCAACTCGGCCTTCGATCTGCACAAGCTCTTGATCCAGCGACGCGACGGCTCGGGCGTTAAGATTGTGCTTCAAATACAGGACTTGATCCCGTAAGGGTTCGAGAACGGGGGGAATCTTGCTTTCAGCCTTGTGCATTGCAGCGATCAAACGCTCGTAGCGGTTTCTGGTCTGCTCGAGCGAGCGCTCGCTCTTGGAACGGAGCTTCGCATTGGTATAGTCGTCGAGTTCGTCCTCCCATTCGCTGAAAAGCGCCTCTGAAACCGACTCGACAGCTTCGATTCTTTCCTTGATATCTTCAGCTCGATTCTCACTGCGCTCCAAGCGAGCGCTGAGCACATCATATTGTTCGGCCAAATCACCGCCATCGACTTCGATGACCGCACGAAACTGCTCTAGGGCATCCCGAAACTCCTCTTTCCCCTCCGCCTGGGCTTCCCGCGCCGCTTCGACGCGTTTCACAAACAGCTCTCGCTTGGGCATACCGATGGCCTCCAACGCGCCGAAGTAGGCCCGCTGGCAACCGACAGTCCCCGACAAAAGAATGGCAAGAATAACTACCGAAATGCGTTGCGGTTTCATTGTAAGGCTCAAGAGCGATTGCGGGTTACAAGGAAAGCGCTACTATTACAGGACG
>JAGRAW010000465.1 GCA_020434415.1 Bdellovibrionales bacterium | reverse complement strand
GGGGTGATGCCCGCGCGCAGCAGCCGGCAGAGCCGCAGCAAGAATCGAAGAGTGTCGGGGCCGCGCCGGATTCTAGTCCGGCACCTCCAAGCGTCGCCGATGAGTCTGCGTTCCGGCTGAATCTGCGTCACTATCTCTCGTATGACAGTAGCTCCTTGCCGAGCGAGGGAGAGCAGTATGAATCCGAAGGGTATGGCGGGGGACTTGATCTTTCAAATACCGAGGTCGAAGACGCCGACCTGGCACAACTCACAGGGAGTGCTTTCCGTGGGGTTCGCTGGCTGAATCTTCGGGGCACCGCGGTGTCGGATGACGGATTGAAGCATCTCAAGCCGTTACCCCTTCGCACGCTTGTGCTCGAAAGCACCGAGATTGACGGCCGCGGTTTCACCGAACTAAAGGGTCTGCCGTTAAAGATGCTTATTCTCGAGGATACGAAACTGGAGGAATCGAACCTCGCCAAGCTCAAGGGGCTGCCAATCGAATTCCTCGACCTGACCGGTGCAGATGTCACTGACGAAGGATTACTGCTGCTCCGCGGGCTGCCGTTAAAGAGCCTCAATCTCTATAGCACCCGAGTGACCGACGCGGGACTTCAATACTTGCCGCTATTGCAGTTACGAAAGGTGTATCTGACGGGTGCTCAAGTGACCGACGAAGCGGTGGAGGAGCTTAAGCGGAATCATCCGGAGCTTGAAGTTATATACTGAGCTACTCTCCAGGGGCTCAGTATGTTGTTTGCTTCGCAGGAGGCGAAACGAAACACCAAGTATACCCGTGACAATATTGGCCGGCTCGTTCACACGCGACAGGTACATTCGGGAGTCGGCGAAGTTCAGGTGCACCTGCACGTTCAGGGTCACTGTTAGGGACATGAGCGGAACAAAGAAAAACGCCCGGGAAGGGCATACAGCTCCCCCTCCCGGGCCACTACCACGGCTCTTGGAAGTAACGGCTCCGTGGCGGCCGGGCCTACTACTCAACTACTCAACTGCTCTGCCCGGACGCCGCGGAATAATCTGTTTCGCTTATCCGAGCAGGCTGAGTGCCAGTGATGGCTGCTGGTTCGCCTGAGCAAGAACCGCAGCACCTGCCTGCTGTAGGATGTTCATTCGCGTCAGGTTCGCGGCTTCTTCTGCCACGTCTACGTCGCGAATTTGGCTTTCCGCCGAGATGAAGTTCTCTCGCGCGACGGAAAGGTTGGTAATTGCAACTGACAGTCGACTTTCTGCCGCACCCAGTACCCCTCGGTTGGTCGTGAGTGAGGTGATGGCAGTTTTCACCGCGTCCAGCGCGGATCGAGCTGCCATCTGGGCATCTGCGTTCGTGCTGGCATTCAGTGAGTAGATTAGCTGTGCAGAGCCTGCCGCAGCGAGACCGATGGACTCAAGGGTGCCGTCGACGCCCTGAAACACAATCTGCGAGTTCGATCCCGAGTCGAAGCCGACTTGGAGTGAAACGCTGGCTCCTCCGGAGAGTAGTTGCAGATTGTTGAAGGTAGTCGTCTCTGCAATTCGGGTAATTTCCGAAGCAAGAGCGCTGAATTCTTGGTTTAGCGCCGAACGTTGTTGGACGCCGAGCGTTCCGTTCGCCGATTGTTCGGCGAGTTCGGCCATTCGGGTGAGGACCACGCTCATCTGATCGAGCGCGCCGTCAGCGATACTGATCAGCGAGATACCGTCGTTGGCGTTTCGGATCGCGACGCTCGCGATTCGCGAATCGGCTCGAAGCGAATCCGCGATTGCCAATCCGGCGGCATCGTCTCGCGCTCGGACGATACGGAGACCAGAGCCTAACCGCTCAAACGTTTTCCGGAGATCTCCGGTAGTACTTGCGAGACGTCGCTGAGCATTGAGCGCAGCGATGTTGGTATTAATGGTCAGAGCCATTTTTGATTCCTCCTTGAAATCAAAACCAGCAGTTCGTCCTTGAAATGCTCCGTGCGCAGGGCTACCTGTGCGCCATACATGCGCCAGCACCGGCAAAGAGCGGGTTACTGCGAACTACTGACTACGTTAACTGCGTTATAACTGAATACTGCCGTGGTACTGCCCGCTCGCAACATGGAGCGGTTACGTCTGGCTACTTCGGGCAGACAGGCTTGATACGGGCCGTGGTATGCCTGCTGCTGTGTGTTTTTTCGGGGATTCTATCGAACGCTTTGGCGGGTATGAGCCGACGCAAACGGTTGTGACAGAATCAGGAGAAGCTTCCCGATCCGCCGCCACTTCATCAACCCCTTGCTCCTCTCAGGGATAGAGTTCGACAAGCGTGGGCGATTCCTTGAGCGAAAAATGAATCGAAGTTTTTTAACACGGAATGCTCACATCACGACCATTTGCAGCGCCGTACGGAGGGTTCTAGTAGATATAGGGAACGAAGCGCCAGCGAACGCGGCGTTTGTACTCCAGGTACTCAGGATCGGCAGACAGATGTCGCTCTTCGGTCCAGGCGCGAAGAGAGTATATCAATACGAACAAGGCAATCAGATAAAATGTTCGCATCGAGAAAAAGAAACACTCGATTGCCCAAAGACTGACTTTGCTTACGTAGGCCGGATGTCTGACGAAGCGATACGGTCCACGATCGACGATCCCGCGATTGGTGAGATTTGACGCCCGCCACCCGAGTGCGACAGTCGCCCAGACGTAGATCGTCCATAGTACGAGCAGGACGATCAAGATGGGAGTCTTCCACTGTTCTGACGTCGGTGTCCAGGAGTCAGTCAACGGGCGATCGAACAATTCAAACACGCTATTGAAGGGGGGGTAGCATATGAGACAGACTGCCCACCCGAGGAGCGTCGGTTCAACTGACCGAATTTGGTTTTTGAGCTGCGGAAGTTCGACACAGTAGCCTACCGCAAAGATTGCGACGTCAATTAATAGTAACAGTGCCATCAAGTATTTGTGGACGTCACGAAAGGTGACTGTCCCTGCAGCGAGTGTTTGAGACAGTTCGCTGGTCAGGTCAATCTGGTAGAACACATTTCCAATCGCCCACGTCGACAGCATCGGTAGATAAAAGACCTTCACCGTCAGGGCGAGTGCTCCGAGCTTGGCTTGCGGCGACCAGAAGGGGGTCCATCCGGAGCGAGACGGTAGTAACGAGTAGCAGGCACGCATGAGGTGCCAGTATTTCTCTGTCGTCGGA
>JAGRAW010000464.1 GCA_020434415.1 Bdellovibrionales bacterium | reverse complement strand
ATGCTTCCGTTATGCTTATCGGAGCAGGGGAGACGGGAACGTTGGCCGTGAAGCATTTTCGTGCAGCAGGTGTGGAACGTTTCTTCATCGCCAATAAAACGCTCGCGCGGGCGACTAGCCTCGCCGAGTCGGTGGGCGGTGTCGCCGTCGATTTCGCAAATATCGCGCAGCTGTTGAGTCAGGTCGATATCGTGATCGGGGCTGCCACACTTGGGCCGAATGATGGCTACCTACTGGAGAGAGACGTTGTGCAGCAGGCCCTCCGTGAGCGAAGCGGCGAACCGATGTTCTTCATCGACCTGGCAGTTCCGCGAAACTTCGATCCGGACGTCAGTCGACTATCGGACGCTTTTCTTTACAACGTCGACGATTTGGAGGCGGTTGTGCAGCAGAACTTGGATGCAAGGAGTGCGGAACTCGAGCGAGCGCAATTGATCGTCAACGATGAAGTGCTCAAATTCTTCGATTGGCTCGGGTATCGCGAAGTCGAACCGGCAATTCGCGACGTGCGAAGCCGCTTGGATGGTTTCAGCGCCGTGGAAGTCCAGAAGACGCTTCGTCGATTGCAGCGGGCCGGGATAGCACGAGAGCAGTGCGATATTCTCGAAGCTGCACTTGCCGATATGGCTGACGCCCTGCTGGCAAAGACCCTCCACCAGCCGCTCGAGGCACTGAGGCGTAACTGTGCGAAGGATTCGACCGCAGCCGCGGTGTTCCGCGAATACCTGATCGGGGATGTCTTTACACGCTCGAGAGAACCTAAAGAAGGTTCGTGAACGGCTGTAAGTCCGTTATACCTGGACCAAGCGATTCCCTGCCGATACGGGATCCTCGCCCGCAATCAACCCTTGCCGATCGGATTGTTCCTCGCTGGGGGGAGGCTGGTTGCTCTCGGCGCTTCGCTCAGCGCTTCGCTGTGCGCTTGCTTCTTCAGCGGCAAGTAACCGCTGCACGTCTATCTGTTCCACACCGCTTGCCTCCGTCAATCCGGAAGCCGAGTCGGCAACTTGTCGCGCCAACTCGTCAGCACGCTGATCGATGTCTACTGATACTGCAGCAGATTCCTCTGCCGCGATAGCCTGTCCCCGAGCCCGAACGGCCGAGGAGAGGTCGGTACTTACTGACTGAAACGCCGTGAGTGATGTTCTCAACGTCGATGCGACGTCGCCGAGCGCTGCTTGCGACCCTTCAGCATCGGAGTAATCGATTGTCGTCAGACCGAGTTGCTCAGGTGAAGATGCTGCCGAGACGGAAGTCGTGAAGGTCGTCACCCCGCTCGTCGGATCCGCTCCCGGCTGGATAACGGCAGTTATCGTCTCATTCTGTGCAATCGAAGGGTTTTCTTCGACGGCTGCTTCGAACTGTTGTTGTGCTTCTTGGGCTAACGCTTCGGACTCTTCGACGAGCTCTTGCCGTCTCGTCGGGTTGGTTTCACGCTCGATTTCCTCGGCGTTCTCCTGAAGCTTGCCCACGGTGTCGAGCAGCGCTGCTGTAGCGCTTTGCTTATCGCTTACGGAGCGACTGGCGTCGAACAAGATACCGGTCGCGCGTCGCTCTTCTGCTTGAACCGGGGATACCGCGCTTGATGCCGCTTCAGAGTCGCCGCTAGGCTCGACGGTCGTGCGAAGAGTGCCTTGGCTAAGTGCCTGAGGCCCACTGGTAACGGATGAAGTCTTCTGGCTAGAGCCGGTCGGTTGCGAGGCAAGGCTCGTCTGGTTTGGACCGATTGAGAGTGCCATCTTTCCTAGTTCCGTGCTGTATGTTCCTAATGAGCCGGTCCATAGCCCAATCCTCGTGTCCTTTCCGCAAAAGATAGAAAATCCTTTGGCTTAGCCAGAGTATCGACACTGTGGGGTGAAACTTAATAATCTGGCGCGGTTGACTCGGGAATACCGCCCGAATTCACTTGGGTACGAACAGAAGGCGTGTGATAACAGCAGCTCATGATTACCGAGTTTCTAATTCTAGCGGTGAGTTTGGCAGCGCTTCTCTACGCTGCGGATAATCTGATCGAGACCGTCGTTTCGCTTGCGACGCGCATGGGTATGTCCACGATGGCGGTGGGGCTGACGGTCGTGGCGATCGGAACTTCTCTTCCGGAGGTGATGGCCTCGGCCGCTGCGGCATGGAAAGGACATCCAGATATTGCGGTCGGCAATGTCGTCGGCTCGAATATTTGCAATATTGGCTTGATCCTCGGACTGCCCGCGCTGGTGGTCCCGGTCACGTGCCACCGAGCGGTGCTTCGGCGGGAAGGGCTGCTGATGATTCTCGCAAGCATCGTCATGCTCGTGTTGGCGGTTTTCGGCGGGATGTCGCGAGCGACTGGGCTGCTTTTTTTGTTCGGTTTCGGTTGGTTTATCTATCAAGTGTTTCGCAAGACGAAGAGCAATGAGCGGGAAACAAGCAGCGCGGAGAACACCTCCGACGAGGACGCGCCGGGCTCACTGTGGACGGCTCTACGAAGTGCCGGGTTTTTAGGCCTCTTGCTTTTGAGCAGTGAATTTCTGGTCCGTTCCACTGTGTCGCTTGCCACGGACTTGGGCGTATCGGAAACGGTCATCGCCATCACCGTTATCGCACTCGGCACGTCACTTCCCGAACTGTCTGTTTCCTACGCTGCTGCAAAGCGGAAACAGGGAGACATTCTCGTCGGTAACATTCTCGGTTCCAACATTGCCAATATCTTGCTGGTGCTTGGGCTGAGCGCCGTCATTTCTCCCTTCGCCATCGCGCCGGCGACGCTTTACTTCGACATTCCGGCGATGCTCCTTTTGGCATTCGTGATGGTTGCCTTTCTCTGGAGAGAACGAGGCGTGGACCGTCCTGCCGGTCTCGTACTGCTCTCGCTCTACGCCGCGGTCATCGTCCGTTGCGTGCTCTACTCCGCGGCCTAGTGGGGTGCCAAAAGGCCCTCCGCGCCCCAAACTATCGCCAACAGCACCCCCCCTTTCGACTGGACCGGCGAACGGAAATCGGTATACTCATCAGCCCCAACCGACGCCACTGGACCTGCTGTAATTCAGTGCGAAATTTGCCCTGGTGCTGGAATTGGTAAAAAGGAAAGGTTGAGGGCCGTGTGTTGCAAGACGTCGGAGTTCGAGTCTCCGCCAGGGCTCTCCAGACTTCTAATTTTAAAAAAAAAAAAAAAAAC
>JAGRAW010000463.1 GCA_020434415.1 Bdellovibrionales bacterium | reverse complement strand
ATTTGCGCCATTGTCTGACGCTGACAATCGGCGGCTTTTACTGCCCCGCGATGGTCTCATTCAGAGCGTCACCGCACTCGTGAAAAATAGTTTTGACGCCTCCGCGCCGGGGTCGACTGTGGCGTTACGATGCGAGTATGATCGGGGTATGCTCAAGGTCACTGTCACGGATACCGGCAGCGGTATGCAGGCGAGCGTGCTGGATCGCGTTCGGGAGCCTTTCTTCACGACCAAGGCGCCGGGCAGCGGCATGGGCTTGGGGCTGTTTCTCGTTGACCTCTTCGCTAGGCGCTATGGCGGCTCGCTGATGTTGAGCTCCTATCCCGAGCGAGGGACGACCGCCTTGCTAAGCATCCTTGCGCAGGAAGATGCCGCAGAATCAGCTGATGCGGTTCATCCTGCTGCAAGCCCGCAGGGTCGAGCACGATCCGCTGCACACCTTTGACCGGAAGTGGAGTTTATGGAGCTATCCTCGACACCTTCACCCCTTGAGACACTGCTTCTCGTCGACGACGATTCCGTGTTCCGCACCACCCTCGCGAAAGCGCTGACCCGACGCGGCTTTCAGGTACTGCAAGCAGGAGATGCAACTGCGGCGCTTGAACAGGCTCAAACTCAGAGCGTTGATCGAGCGGTAGTTGATCTGTGCATGCCGGGGGCTTCAGGTCTTGAGTTGATCGATCCCTTGCGCACGGCCTGTCCCGGTATCCGAATCGTGGTTCTTACCGGCTATGGCAGCATTCCGACGGCAGTCAGCGCCATGCAGTCAGGGGCAGTCCATTATCTGACGAAGCCGGCGGATGCCGACACCGTGCTCGAGGCGTTCGATAAAGCCCGCCCCGAGGCAGTGCCGCAAACGGAGCCCTCTGCAGTTTCGGCGCCACCGCTTACTCTCGCCGAAGTAGAGTGGCAGCATATCCAAAGGATAATGCGCGAGTGTAAGGGAAACGTCTCTCAGGCGGCTCGTCGCCTGGGCATGCATCGGCGTTCCCTTCAGCGTAAGCTTGCTCGAGGTCCTCTGGAGTGACCTCCGATTCCGTCTCAGTCGTAGTTCCTTGCTTCAAGCAGGCGGAGTACCTTCCTGAAGCTGTGCAGAGCGTAGTCGAACAAACCCACCGTCGCTGGGAGATTGTGATCGTCGATGATGGCAGCCCCGATGCAACGGCAGAGGTTGCCCGTCGCCTTGGCAGCGAGCATCCGGAGTGCACTATCCGCCTGATTCGAAAGCCGAACGGTGGACTAGCGGACGCACGAAATAGAGGCATCGAAGCTGCCGTGGGCCCGTGGATACTCCCGCTCGATGCGGATGATCGGCTCGCCCCTGAATGTCTCGAACAGTTGCTTGCCGCTGCTGCAGAACCTGGGGTGAACCTAGTCTGCCCCGCAAAACAAGAATTCGGGACCTCTCAAACGGTAGTCCGGTATCCGCCGTTCGATGCAGAACGCCTACGCCAAGAGAACCTCTATCATTGCTCGTGTCTGTTTCCAAAGTCCCTTTGGCAGGCGGCCGGAGGCTATGAGCCGACGCTACCCTTCGGCCTGGAAGATTGGGATTTTTGGCTCCGTTGTTCGGCAGTCGGGCTCTGTGCTCGCGTGCTCGCCGAGCCGCTGTTTCTTTACCGGCGAACGGAAGGGGCAAGCATGATCGACCGGTTGGCACCTCGCGTCGGTCTTGTCGAAGCCATGCTCCGCACACTGCACCCTGCTCAGTTCGATCCGCGTCAACTCCTCACCCTGCACGCGCTAATTGGCATATCGGACGACGAGACGCTGGCGGAGATTTCGCGAAAGATTGAACGCTTTCCCGACCGGCATCCGCCCTACCTTTGGCGGGGCTTGATATACAAACGCCGCAAGAGTTTGGATCTAGCCTACGCCGACTTTGAAACCGGCGCTTCACTCGCGTCCGAGGGCGACTGGCAAGCTGCGTGGCACCTATTCGAAACCGCGATGCAGCAGCGACGACACGCCGATGTACAGCGCATACTCCCGCAGCTTCTCGAGCAGCACGCGTATTTGCCTTGGGTCAAGGATGTAAGCGGTGCATTTGGTGCGGCTAAAAGCCGGTCGCCCGAGTAACTTCGTCCTGCCTACGCTGCTTGTTTCTCGCCATCTTCACGGGGGAAGATGGGCGCCATCGTAGTCGAAGAAAAATCATCGTCGCGGAGTCGAGGTGCACGCACTCTAGTCGCTCGCGTTCTACTCTGCGGCGCCTCCAGCTGCTTATGAACTACGGTAGTCTCCAGTTCCAACGCAATGGTGTTGTCGCTCTCGAAGCGAGCGTAGAGCTCGTCGATGGCGTCCAGCAGATCGAAAAACCTCTCATGCTGCGGCTCGGGAAAGATGCTTTCCGAAAGCAGCAGGCCCCGAAACTGCTCAAAACTGAGCCGCTGCGTATTGTCAAACGCCGCGATGCTGTAGTCGGTCGACTGCAAGAGGCGTTCGGTCGACGACTGAAAACAACTTGCTCGTCCGGAATTACCCCGATCGCAGCGGAATCGGCCGTAGAGCAGTTGCAGTGCCGTCATGAAATCACTGCCTTCCAACTTCGGCGCGTTCAGTAGCAGCAGGACCGACCCTGCCGGGCGAAGAATACGCTGGAACTCGGCCCTTGCATGCTCGATCGATAGTTGGTCGAAGCGATGCGCGATGGACACGAAGTCGACGGATTGGTCGGCCAAGCGAGTGCGTTCAGCGCTTCCTTTCAACGTCTGAAATGATCCGTAGCGCCCGACTCTCTTCTCCGCAATTGCGCGCAGCGTGTCATTCGCCTCCACACCGATCACTCGATACCCGTTCGCAGCGAGCAACTGAGAAAACGCTCCCGTGCCACAACAGATGTCCGCCGTCGCGTGGCGCGGTAAGAGGCCGCAGTTTCGTCGCAGGTGCTCGAGCACGGTGTACGGAAATCCCGGCCGGAAGCATTGAAAAGAAGCGAACGAGTGAGTGAATTGTGGAAAAGAGCGCATAGGGAGTACCTCCGACTACGGATCACGACCACATTCCTAACTGCTTCACTTGTAATAATTTTGCGTAACGGAGTCTACGGAAGACGACAGGCATGGTCCGATCCGGACAGGTCCAGACCAACATCTTGTCTTTGATTTGCAGCACAGTCGTATCAGAATTGTGAAGAACACTTCTTTTGGAGCGCACCCATGGGACAGCCT
>JAGRAW010000462.1 GCA_020434415.1 Bdellovibrionales bacterium | reverse complement strand
CCCCGGGTGAAGGGCTTGTTGCAGGTAGGGCGCTGCTCTGGAAGATCTTCCAATACGTACACATTCTTTTACAAAACGGTGACACCTTGAGCGTGCGTCGATTGCTAAAGTGGTCTCAGCGGGGTGTAGGCGATGGCAGGAAGTTTGCACCAGGGGATTCCAATCGGCGGGAAAGAACCTATGTGGCTAGAGCGGTTATCCGACAGCGACGTCTTGGCACAAGTTGCCGAGGGCAATGGCGAGGCGCTTGATGAACTTTTATTGCGTTATCAATCGCGATTGCTTGCATTTCTTACCGCTTTAGTTGAAGAATCCGGTCAGGTCGAGCAGGTGTTCGTCGGCATTATCAGGGCAATACGCAGCGGCAGCTATCGAGCGATGCAGGCTCCGTCGGTCGAGGCCCTGCTTTGTCGGTTGGCGGTTCTCGAGCAGCCGGCCCTGCAGCATTCACCCGAAAGCGCGCTTCGAATTGAGCAGGTTGTCGAGCCGCATCCGGATGGTAGGGAGCTGCTTGCCGGTCTGGTGAGAAAACTGCCGACAGAATACCGGACAGCTTTTATCCTTCGCGACGCGTTGGGTATGAGTGCGGCGGACGCTGCATTCGTATTTGGCATTACCGAAATTGAGGCTCGGGCGAGACTGCGTCGGGCACGCCGAATGCTTCGCAGAAGTCTGCTGCGAAGTATGCAGACAACGCCCACGGAAAAAGCGACAGACGAATTCTCTCTTCGAGCTGCACGTCCTTCAGAGCTGTCCGCACTATAGCTTTCGAAACGAGTTTCCTTGTTTATGCCGCGGTCGGTGCGACGGGGGTGCTGGACTTTATGCTGCGCACTGCGGAAGAATCCGCTTGAGTCGTCCGCGAACGAGCTGCCGTGCGAAGCGGAGCGATGAGCGGACTTCAAATTCATCCATGGCCAGTAGCTGAGAAATCTCGCAGATTGCCATTCCGTGTATGTCTCTCAGAGCAAAGACGTGACGGGTTGCAGGCGGGAGTTCCAGAACAGCCTCGCGTAAGGCATGGCGAATGGCCGCGTGCCTGCGTTCGAAGGCAGCGCAATGCTCCTCGAAACTGAGCTGGGAAGGAGGTTCAGTGCGGCGTGTATCGACCGAGTGGGCGAGTCTCGCGACCGCTCGCTCTAACGTTTGACCGATTAGCCAAGGAAAGATCGGCGTTTTACCGGAATCGGTGCGTAGTTGCTTGTCGAGCTCGATGAACACCTCGGCGAGCACTTCTTCAGCCGCGGCTTCATCAGCGGAAAGGTGCAGCGCAGTGTTATACACTTTCTGCTCGTAGCGCTCGACCAACGCGGCAAAGCCGCTCTCTCGCCCGTTGAGAAAGCGTTGCACCAACTCTTCGTCACTAACAGCCGTGTTTGTGTCCATGTGTCCGATTCCAAAGAGGAAACTTCCTGCTCTCTCGTTAGAGCGCAGATTGGAGGCGCAGTTGTCACGGTGATGTAAAACGTTGGTCACCAAGAATACCGCGCTGAAACTGGAGGTCGTCTCGGGTGAAAACCGCTGCGATATGCGAAGAATTGGCGCGGGTCTAAGTGAAGGTGTACTCTGAGCGGGTGCTAACGCGGTGGCTGCTTTTTTCGTTGCGCCGTTGCGAACTTACACTATCAAGGGAACGGCTATGATTTCTAAACGAGCCCGGTCGGTCGATACCTCCGGCATCCGTCGCGTCTTCGATCTCGCCGCGCAGTTGACTGATCCCATCAACCTCAGCATCGGTCAGCCGGACTTTGATGCGGCGCCCGCCGTCAAATTGGCTGCCAAGGCCGCGATTGACGAAGGGAAGAGCCGCTACACCGTCACTCAGGGGATTCCGGAACTGCGTGCAGCGCTGCGCAGCCGGTATGAGCTGACGGACGAGCAAGACGTCTTTGTTACCGCCGGGGTCAGCGGCGGTCTATTGCTGAGTTATCTGACCCTGCTAGATCCGGGCGACCAGATACTCGTGCCGGACCCGTTTTTCTGTATCTATCGCGACCTCGCGCTGATGGTGAATGCGGAGACGGTCTACTATGACACCTATCCCGACTTTCGCAGCACGGCTGAACGCATCGAGCGAGCTCTCACGCCGCAGGTGAAGGCGATAATTGTCAACACGCCGGGCAACCCGACGGGCGTGGCCAGCACTCAATCTGAAGTGGATGACATCGTCGAACTCGCCCGGAGACACAATCTCGTGCTGATCTACGACGAAATCTACGACGCGTTTTGCTATGACGAGCCCCATCCACGCTGTTTGGACAGATACGAAAATACGATTCTGCTAAACGGGTTCTCGAAATCAGCAGGTGTGCCGGGATGGCGCATCGGCTATGTCGCCGGGCCGAAGCCGTTGCTCTCGCAGATGACCAAGCTTCAACAGTATACCTTGGTCTGTGCAAACTCTGTTGCTCAGTGGGCGATGATTGAGGCCCTCGAGGTCGATTACAGTGAACAGCTACAGGCGTATCGAAAGAAGAGGGATTTTGTCGTTGCCGCACTCGAGGATGTGCTCGAGCTGGTGAAGCCGGGGGGAGCCTTCTATGTGTTCCCCAAGGCGCCGGGAGGAAGCGGACAGCAATTCGTTGAACGTTGCATCAAGGAGAATCTCCTTCTAGTGCCCGGTAGCGTCTTTTCGCGTCGGGATACACATTTTCGTCTGTCGTTCTCAGCACCGATGGAGACTTTGGAACGGGGCGTCGAAGTCATTCGGAGACTCGTGTCGTGACACTCGAGGCGTATCTGGCTCGCTACGGCGGTAGCGCCGAGATCAGTCTCGATTCGTTGCTGATAGAGCAAACGCGGGCGGTGCTGTCGGGTCGGGGACCGGAGGGGCCGATATCGGTCGAGTTGCAAGGAGTCAGCGAGTGCGAAGTTCGGCTTCCGGAAGCAGCCCGTGCCGTTCTGAGCAGTCATCGTGACGACCCGCTGCTATGGGACTATGGGCCGCGTTCCACGCTTTTCGGCAATGCCCCGTTGCCTGACCCACCGCGTTTTTTTCATGAGTTTCACGAACTCGTGCGTGGTCAGTTCCGTCTTGAGCGGGATCCCCTTCGTTATCTCAACTGGCAAGGCAATTTCATGGAGTGGCGAGACCGGGTTGTTTCCCGTACTTATTTGTTGCTGACGGCGCCCGCGCCGATTGCGGAGGCAGCGAGTCAACTGCTCGATGATCAAG
>JAGRAW010000461.1 GCA_020434415.1 Bdellovibrionales bacterium | reverse complement strand
GATGAATGCCGCGGACAATCCCAACGAGATCGCTGCAATCCACATGTTCTCTAGCGCCGTTCCGATCCCCATGCACTCGAAGGCGTAGCTCGCAAGTGATTGCGCCAACGCGTCGGGCTCAGCAGCCCGCAGTGCAGGTCGACCTCCACTGAAGACCCCCCGGTTCTCCACGAAGATCACAACAGGCACCTCCCGGAACACAGCCGCGGACTCCAGGACGGTTGATTTCCAGTGCTCGTGCGCCAGACCGGTCCGGGGATCATGCGGCACGTAGCTGTCGACGTCGGGTGCCGCTTCCATCGCCTCAGCGATCGCGTCGAGAATCCCGCGATTGGTCACCAAGTGAAAGCGCCACGGTCGCGCGTTTTTCGATGACGGCGCGGCATGTCCGCAGTCGGTCACCATCTGGAGGGCAACTTCCGGAACCGAGCGCGAACGGTCATAACCAAAGCGGACGCTGCGCCGAGCGAGAATCGTTCGGATCACCTCGTTAGTTGTCTGCATGGCTCCGCCTCCGGCACAATTGCACTCTGGGTATCTGAAGCATATCTACTGGCCGGAAGACCCCGTCAGCACGACCAAATGGCCCCGCCTGCGGAGGAGCGAAATGAAGGCCTACTCGGCTTCCCAGTTCTTGAAGTTCGAACTGCTTGCCCGGGGTGCAGTCATCAGCCCCGCAGCTCGGAAGGTCCTGGCGACATTGACTCGTGACGGACGCATTTCGCCGGCAGACTATGCCTCCACCTCAGGGGTCATCCTTCGACTCGACTCCACCGAGTGGGTGAATGTGCCAGTCAAGGAGAACAACCCCAACTTCGTCGAGGAGACTCCGTACACCCTGGACCATGCAGCAAACGGCTTTTTCGTCCACGGCAACGAACTCGAAGCTCAGGCGGAGTTCTGGCCCCTTCCCCTGTATCACGGCACAACGGGTGCGAACGGGCGGCCGCTGAACAACTACGTCGTTACACACGGAGACCGCGTTCGACTGTCTCCGACCATCGGCTGTGCGATGGAGTGCACGTTCTGCAACATCCCGTACGACGATACCTACGCCGGCGTGAAGCCTGTGGAGGCAATGATCGTCGCCTTACGCACGGCGCTCACGGACCCAATCCAACCTGCGAGACACATACTGATCTCGGGGGGCACACCCGGTCCTCCGCATGTCCGCCAAATGCAGGACGTGTACTACCGAGTGCTGAGCGAGTTCGCGCCGATTGGGGTGGACATCATGATGGCACCCATCGCGGGCCTACTCGACGTTCCAGCGCTCGATGAGCTCGGTGTGAACGAGCTCTCGATCAATCTCGAACTGTGGGATGACAGGCTCGCCGCCACAGTAATGCGGCACAAGCACCGTCAGAGCCGTGAGTACTATTTAGACTTCCTGGAACGCGCTGCGGGTGTCCTCGGCGGACAACGGGTGCGTTCTATGCTGATGGTTGGAATCGAGCCCCTGGAGAGCACGTTGCAGGCCGTTGAGGCCATCGCCGTGCGGGGATGCGTCCCGGTGTTGAGTCCCTTTCGCCCCGATCCTGCTACGCCAATGTCCAGTGCTCCGCCCCCCACGGCTGAGGCCCTAAGGGTGGCGTTCGAGCAAGCGCGCGTAATTGCGGGGAGTCACGGTGTCACGTTGGGTCCTGCCTGCGATCCATGTACCCACAACACGCTGACTTTTGCGTCGGGCACGCGCCGATCCAACGAACCAAGGCTGGAGCGAGGAGCGCTGTGATCTCGCAACTGCTCTCCGTGGACGATTTGCCCGATTCCGCAGTGGATGCCTTACTCGAGCGTGCGGACGAGTTCAGGCAAGGCTCGACAGCGCGAAGGCGCGTGCAGAACGCTGCACTGCTGTTCTTCGAGCCATCACTGCGCACTCGGACCGGATTCCTCGCGGCCGCACAGCGCCTGGGGTGGCCAAGCCCGGTCGAGGTACTGGAGCGGCGTTCCAGCGAGATCTCAATGCCCGAGAGCATCGCGGACACCGTAGCGGTCCTAACCTCGTACTTCGAGATGTTGATCGTGCGCGTGGACAAGCCCATCGACACCATCGCCACGCAAGTGCCGAGTTCCGTCGGTTTGGTCAACGGCGGAGATCGCGGCGATCGCGCTGAGCACCCTACTCAGGCCCTGATTGACTTCTTCGCCATGCGTTTGCTTGTCGGTGATGTAGCAACGATGAAGGTAGCACTGTGCGGAGACATGCGTATGCGGTCCGCACGTAGCCTCCTGAAACTGCTCGCCCGTCGTCAACCAGCCGAACTCGTGGTGGTGACCGACCCCGCTCTGATGCCGGGCTTGGAGCTGCCCCCGGACATCACGTGCCGGGTCACGGACTCCCTTGATGGACTGGACAACATCGATGCACTGCACGCAGTCGGCGTGCCCCACCTCGCGGTGCCGGAGGCGACAAGGCAGCGGCTGCGGGTTGATGCGTCCGCTTTGGGCGTCCTTAGTCCGCGCGGTCTGGTCTTCTCGCCGATGCCGGTCATTGACGAAGTCGCTCAGAACGTCCGATCCGATGCCCGGATGGCGTTCCTGCAGCAGAGCGCGCTGGCTCTGCCAATGCGCATGGCAGTGCTCGATTCGCTGTGACCATCCGGCCTTGGAAAAGCGCGGGCCTCAGTGGGGCGGCCGCCGATATCCCTGGCACGGTATAGCCAGGCAGCATCGGGCAAACCCTTCCCTCGCACCCCCCCAATTCTCGGACGCCCTGGCCGATCAACGGGCGCGTTCAGAATCCTGCTGATCGAGACCGCGGCCGGGGAGAATCTTCCTAGCGGCGACCGGACCGATATGGATTTGCTCAGTCGCGGCAGCACCCTCGCTGAACGAGAACCCCGGCGTCTTAATGGGGCGGCACGCGAATGGACTCCGGAAAGCGCGAGGGTCAGGAGCCCGAACTGATCGACCACACGAGCGTGGCGCATACTCTTTGGGCTCGGCGCTTCGGGGTCTGGGAACGGTTGAGTGAACTGAACAGTGATAGGAGAGGACACCGTGCCCGAACAGCGAAGCACCCTGTCGGTCCTCGACGAGATCCGACAAGTGGAGTCCAGCCACAGCGTCCCGGTTCTAACGGGCAACACGGCAGACCTTTACGTGGCACGCAGCGGAGCCGTGATGGCTATGCCGCATTTGTTGGCATACGAAGGCTCCAACCACGGCTACGCCAC
>JAGRAW010000460.1 GCA_020434415.1 Bdellovibrionales bacterium | reverse complement strand
AGAGTGATAATAGTCGTAAGCGCATTGCTGATCGCGTCGGATGCTTGCCGTAGCCGATTCTCGCGGTCACGGCGAAGCTGGGTGACCGCTTTGTCCAGCGCAGGCCGCCATAGTTCGTCGAGTTCTCCAAAGAGCGACAGTAGTTCAAGGCGCTTGGGGAAGCTTGCCGTGACCGCATCAAATACGCGCACGACACTGAAATACTGTTCGAGAGCAGCTCGCCATTCCGCGACGTAGGTGTCAGAACCGATCGGGTTGATCAGAGCGAGCCTCGGTCGCCCGGTCCAGCGCAGGATCTCCATCTCCGCTTCGTACTCCGGCCCGAAGGGAACCGCGCCGTCAACCACATACAGAATGCCTGCTCCCTCGACTATCGGCTTCAAGAGCTGGTACTCGTCCGGGAACGATTGCTGCAGCGAGGAGTCCTCTACGAATTGCTTGACCACCTCCGGATGTTTTGCTGCGGTTGTTTCACGCGCTTTCATCCATTCCAGTACCTTGCGGGAGCGTTGAAAACCGGGGGTATCGATTAGGACGTAGAGGGTCTCGTTACCAATCGTCATCGGGTAGGCGCGCGAGAGTGTCGTCGTCCCGGGATCCGGACCGACTCGGACGGTCGGGTCATGCGCGAGCGTGGCAACGATACTGGACTTGCCCTTGTTGGGGTGTCCGACGACGGCGAAGGTAGGTTGACTCATCGCTCACCTACTGTGTTTAGATCGATAAGTCGCAGAGCAGCATTGTCTGTCTTGGCGAGTGTACGCTGCCATACGGCCATCTTTTGAGCGGTATCGGTTGGGCGAAGCGCTTGGCGGGTGAGGTGAGTGGCTGCAATCGGGGCGACGTAGAGGGCGCGTCCTCGAGGAAGGGTTGCAACTGCTTCGGCCAGGAAGTCAAGCAGATCCCCCGTCGGAGGCTCCCATTGTTTTGTCAGCACCAGGCACGAGGCATCATCCGGAATCTTTCTCAGCTCGTGAAGAAATTGCCGCTCTCCGTCATACTCCGGTCCGCCAATCTGATGAAGCGTTAGAGGTTTGAGGCCGCGTGACGCCAAAAGGGCTTGTAGCGCGGCAGAGTCCGTCAAGGCCCAAGCGGCGACAATACAACTGTTAAGCGGAACCGTGCTTAGCGCAAGTGCCGGTGCTGAGCCGTCAGACGCGAGAGGGAGGTCGCTCGGTGCACCGAGCAGTGCGCGTTCTCCTCGAAGCACTGCCAGGGTTTCATGCGCGCCTGGAAGGGTCACTAAAGCACGCTCGACTGCCGTTCGAGCTGAACGACGTGTGACAAATAGCAAGACGATCCGTGGAAGCAGTGCGTAGCATCCGATGGCGGCAAGTAAAAAGGACCACCAACCGGTGAGAAGAGCGGCATGAGAGTGATCGCCAAGGGCGCTCGGAAGCGACCCGCCGTCGAATCGATAGTAGCGACTCGCTTCCACCAACTCACGCGTAGGGACCGCCTGTGGAAGTACTCTGCTCCACGGCAGCGATAAGGTGTCGGTCAGCTGGAGCATCTGATCTGTGCCGATAGTCAGGGTGGTGCTCCAGGAAAATGCCAAATCAGAGAAAACTACGCGATACAGCGCACCCGCGCAGGCTGCTGCATAGAAGGTCGTCGCAAAAATCTGTCCGAGGTAGAGGACTAATTTCCGTAAGAGTGGGCCGTACAAAGCGCGACCGCGTAGGCTCGCTCCTAGAAAGAGCTCCGCATGCTCTTGCAGCGCCTGAGGGCAGCGGCGAAGGAGCGGGAGTAGAACCACGCCTGGACTATAATGAAGAAGCGCGCGATGGAGCCCGCCCAACAGCGGGATACGCCCGAGAAGTGTGCCGGGCGCCATTGCGAAGAGGGTCGGAATCACCAGTAGCAACGGCGCAACCACTAAAGCGGCGAGCACTAGCGCTACGTTTACCGGAGTCGAGCCATCGTACGCGAAGACCGCTGCGGAGAAAAGCCAGCCACTACCAACTCCGCCGCAGATTAGCACAGGCACAGCAACGCGATACGCCTGTGCTACTCGCTCTCCGAAAAGGTCGGAACCGGTCCCGCGGGCCGCCTCGGTCCAGCAACGAAGGAGGTCGATTGGTCTAGTATGCCCAGCGACCGAGGGACCTGTTGGAAGCTGATGACGCTGTTGCAGTTCTGCAAAGTCGATGTAATCGGCTAATAATTGGTCCATTTTCTGCCAGGTCGAGTCGCGACGGCAAGGTCGTGTCTGCGTCGCGAACTTCTATCGGATTGCATAGGTAAAGGTAGCGCGTGCCTTTCTCTACGCCAAGTGAAAGGCCCTGGTGACAGAAAAACGATTCCGGGAGTCGAGGAGGAAAGCGGAGGTGCGATGAAGATGAAGAAGATGAAGAGGTGCGATGAATTTGATGGGGAAAAGCAGGGTTCGATATCCGTATCGAACCCTGGATGAAATTCGCCAAGGTTCGAATAACCTACACAAGGTTCGAAAAACCTACACGGTGCAGGCGAGTGACCTTCCGGAGGCAGCTGCCGCGGAGGAATCAGTCGTTTGCGCGCTGGGAAGCATCCGCTCTTCCTGTCTTGCTCGGAAATTCGAGAAGTCTGAGCGCAGGCGAGTAAGATGCTGCCCTGGCCGCTGGTGATGTGAAACCACGAGATTCCACATCAGACCGTCGAGGAAGCGTTTATTCAGGTCGGCGCCTTCTCTTCGAAGGATGCGCTGCAAGTAGCTGGTGATACGACCGACTTGACTTACCCAGTGCTGCGGAAGTTCAGTCACTAGATATCGCCGGATACGCTTCTTCGCGCCGTTACACCTGAAGAGTGCGATGACTTGTTCGTTGCAGTCGCCACAAAAGCCCAGGCCGACGCAAAATGAACGAACAGCCGCAACCTTTTCTAAGCCCCATACCGCGCAGAGCGCATCCCACTGTTCGGCATTGTCCAATAGTGAAATTGTGTCCAGCGTGTTGCTTAGCGATTGGGCGTCTTGGAAGACAGAGGTTGGAACGGTCAAAGGTCTTTCCCTTCCGTAATTGAAACCTATGGCCGCTTAAACTGCCGAAGCCGACACCGACGAGGTATCGAGGCAGGACGCGGAGAAACCATAGAACACCTGATTTTCCCACCTGTACCAAGCACCTGCAGTGACAATGCTACGGGGGCACGGGTAGGAAAAACGATTCAACGTGCTTCTACTCAGATAAAACCGGCTTTGTGGAGGTGA
>JAGRAW010000045.1 GCA_020434415.1 Bdellovibrionales bacterium | reverse complement strand
CTGAATTAAGACGAGCTATGGGAGTTGACTACAGTCGCTCGAAATTGACTCGAAGTCGTTTCGATAAAAGTTGTATAGAAAAATAATCGAAACGAGTCAAGTGTTCGATTGCGATGCTGCTTCGACCGCTCGGGGAATTCCTGCTAAAGAAATTGCCTGTTCGCGCCTTGAGGGGCGTAATCAGGAAGCTAATTGGTGGAATGGCTAATTACGACCGAAAAGATAGGCTATATCGGCAGGCAAAGAGCGATGGCTATCGCTCGCGGGCGGCCTATAAGCTGCAAGAGCTAGACGCCAAGGTGAAGCTGCTCAAGCCGGGAATGACGGTGCTCGACCTTGGGTGCTTTCCAGGCGGATGGCTGCAGGTTGCGCTGGAGAAGGTAGGTCGTGGGGGTGCGGTCGTCGGAGTTGACCTGCAACCGGTCGAGCCGGTGACCGTTGGTGGTCGTTCTGCGGTAATTTTGCTTGGCGATCTCTATGAGCCGACGGTGCAGGAGTCGGTGCTCGAGCAAGCCGGCGGGCGAGTGGACGTGGTTCTTTCGGACATGAGTCCCAAACTGACGGGGGTGCGATTTCAGGATGCGGCTCGGTCGGCTGCCCTTGTCGAACTCGCGCTCTTTTTCTCATCGACTGTGTTGAAAGAAGGCGGCTCGGTAGTTGCTAAGGTCTTCCCCGGCAACGAATGTGAGGAGGCAGCGAAGGTGTACCGCCGCGCGTTTGAAAAATTTACTCGACATGTCCTCGATTCCTCGCGAAAGACATCGAAGGAACTGTATTTTGTCGGCCGCGGCTTTCGCGGCCTTCCCGAAGAATTACAAGCCCAGGTGAGCTCGTAGCTATGAATGCTGTCGCTCGAACCGAACAGATTGGCCGAAGCGTAATCGAGACTGTCTCCGCGTTCGGAGCGGCCTGGATGTTCTTGGCACGTGTGCTGGTGACCAGCATTCGACCGCCCTACGGCGTTGGCTTGCTCTTCAAGCAGGTCTATTCCATCGGGGTGCAGTCCGTATCCGTCGTGGCTCTGGTTGGCGGGTTCACCGGAGCCGTCCTGGCCGTCCAAGGTGAATACACACTGTCAAAGTTCGGGGCGACCGCATTCACGGGGTCCGCTATTGCGCTCAGTCTTATTCGTGAGCTGGGGCCCGTGCTCACGGCCCTCATGGTGAACGGTCGTGCCGGTTCCGCGATGACCGCTGAGCTCGGGATCATGAAGATTAGTGAACAAGTCGATGCGCTGCGGGCAATGGCGGTGGATCCTGTGCATCATCTGATGGTGCCGCGCCTCCTCGCCGGCATCATTTCTGTCCCGCTGCTGACCGCGATCTTCATTGTCGTCGGAATCGGCGGCGGGTATTTGGTCGCAGTGGGGACTCTCGGCCTCTCCTCCGGGACGTTCATTTCGGTCATGGTGCAATCGGTGAGCGATGTCGACATCTGGTCCGGCTTCGCCAAGGCGGTGGCGTTCGGCTTCTGTGTCAGTTGGATTGCTTGTTATAAGGGGTGGACCTGCGGATTTGGAGCCGTTGGTGTAAACCGAGCGACGACGAGTTCCGTGGTGACCTCTTCGGTCGTCATTCTCGTCCTCGACTACTTCCTGACCTCGATTCTAACGAACGTGTTCTTTGATTAGAATTCGCAACATAACAAAGCGTTTTGGCGCGCAGCTTGTGCTCGACGGTGTGAATCTCGACATCGCGGATGGGCGCACCACGGCGATTGTCGGTCCCAGCGGCACCGGCAAGAGCGTGCTATTGAAGATAATAACCGGACTTCTGCCTGCCGACAGCGGCGAGGTGCTGGTCGACCATGAATCGATGACGGGTGCCGAGAACGACCGTGAGCGCCGCCGCATCTGCCGTAAGATGGGCGTCCTGTTTCAATCGGCAGCCCTTTTCGATTCGATGAATCTCCTCGATAACACCGCCTTCCCCCTGCGTCACTCCGCAGAACGTCGCCTCGATGAAGCCGAGATCATCGAGAAAAGCGTTGCCATGCTCCACGAAGTCGGATTAGCGGGATACGAACTTGCGCTTCCGGGAGAGGTTTCGATCGGCATGCGGAAAAGAGTGGGCATCGCTCGAGCCCTGGTTACCGAACCTGAAGTGATCTTATTCGATGAGCCGAACACGGGTCTCGACCCCGAGATGGGACAAGATATTTACGACCTCATCAAGGAGACGCAGGAGAAGATCGGCTTTACCGGCATCGTGGTCAGCCACGAGTTGCCCGAAGTCTTCCAAGTTTGCGATCGCGTCGCCATGCTGTGGCGAGGACGCGTCCAGATTGACGGCACGGTCGAGGAGTTTTTAGCTTGTGATAAACCGGTTGTACGGCAGTTTATTGCCGGTGATGTCGAGGGACCTATCGCGTTGCAGTAGCCGCCGGCAGAGCAGCGACGCGGCCGAAGGCCCTATGAGTGTCCAGGGGGTGCTCAGGGGGCATGGAACCGCAATCATGTAAGGAGCGAATGTGAGCGAGAAAAGTGCAGAGAAGACCCAGCGCGAGGAATTTGCTCTCCCGCGGCGTAGTTTTACCGTGGAGTTCTGGGTTGGGGTGTTTACCTTGATTGGGGTCGCCTGTTTTTCGTATTTAGCGATTAATATCGCCGGTATGAAGCTCTCAAATGCCGGCTACTATATGATCCAGGCCCGGTTTGCCAATGTTGCCGGTCTTCAAGTGGGGGCGCCTGTCGAAATAGCCGGAGTGCAGATCGGAGAGGTCAACAACGTCAAACTAAACGAGACCGAGGCCCTGGTCTCGATGCAGATTCGAGAGGGTATCGCGGTGCGAGACGATGATATCGCGCAGATCCGCACTAAGGGGATTATAGGCGATAAATATATCAGGATTTCTCCGGGCGGTTCGACGGAGCACCTTCAGCCTGGCGCTGAGCTGAGTGATACCGAGTCTGCCGTCGAGTTTGAGGAGATAATCGGCAAGTTTATCCATAGTTTGGACGGGAACGATGAGGACGTCGCACAGGAGAAGGGGAATGCCAGCACTGAACTCGAATAGACCGGCGAATATCGGCGGACGCTACAAGTCGATTTTTCGTTTCTCTGCCGTGGTGGTTTTGACATCGTTCATCGCTCACTTCCCAAGCGCGCAAGTTGCAGTTGCTCAGCCGTCGGAAGCCTCGGAGACGGTCAAGTCGACTGTGGAGAAAGTCCGCGCCACGGTGACGGAGGAGCAGGGTAAGACAAGTCCTGAGGCGCTTGATGGGAAGCTTCGGGAAATCATCGCACCGGTTTTCGATTTCGAAGAAATGGCCCGTCGCAGTCTCGGCGCGAATTGGCGGAAAGCCTCCGCAGATGAGCAGGAACAGTTTGTGGACTTGTTTAGCGATCTGCTAGCCCGCAACTACCTGAAGAAGATTCGTGAGAACGTCGCCGAAAGCGACTTTCGTCTGGATGGGGAAACGAGCAAAGGCGAGAAGAGTCTGGTGAAGACCATCGTCCAGTTCGAAGGAGAACCTGCAAGCATCGACTATCGGATGATGAAGAAGCAAGGCAGGTGGAAGGTGTACGATGTGGTGATCGAAAATATCGGCCTGGTCAGCAATTATCGTAGCGAGTTCGCCGGTATTGTCAGCAAAGAGGGGATCAGCGGTTTGCTTCAGCGTCTCCGAGAGAAGCAATAGGAAGTCCTTTAGGAACGATTTTCAGCTACAATGGGCGAAGTCCTGCGGGGGGATTGAGCCAAGCGCTCAGTGACGTAGTCACCAAAGAGGAATCCTCTGTCGGAAAGAAAGGCGCGTTGGTCCGTTATGACAAGAAGCCCTTCCTGCTCCAGCTCAGGTAGCGTGGTTTGGTAGGCTTCCCGAAACTCCAGGTCAAAGCGTTCGTGGTATTCGGTGAATGCAATGCCCCAGACCGTTCTTAGTCGGGTATAGAGAAATTCCAGTTCTTGCGCCTCCCGATCGATGCTTTCGCGTCGCTGTGATGCGTCGCCGCGCTCCCGCACTCGCGCCATGTAGTGCTCGGGGTGTGGAATGTTCGACCATCGTCGCCCCAGTCCGTTGCCGCGGCCTGCGAGAAAACTATGAGCTCCTGCACCGAGCCCAAGGTAGTCGCTACCGTCCCAATAGCTGATGTTGTGGCGACAAGTGAAACCTTCTCGCGCGAAATTCGAGATTTCGTAACGCGCGAAACCTTTTTCGGCTGCTCGATCGACCGCAAGACGATATCGCGAGCTTGTAATGTCTTCGTCGGGAGACGGCAGTAGCCCTTTCCGGCGCAGACGAGCGAACTCTGTGCCCGGCTCGATGGTGAGGCTATAGAGCGATAGATGCTCGGGGGAAAGAGCAAGCGCCGACGCGAGATCCTGTTCCCATAGTTCGTCAGTTTCGCCCTGCACACCGAAAATCAGATCGAGATTGCAGTTCTCGATACCGGCGTTGCGAACGTTCGCGACAGCTCCCGCGATATCTTGCGGTTGATGAATCCGGCCGAGCGCTCGAAGCTTGTCGGCAGAGAAACTCTGAGCGCCGAGGCTGACCCGGTTGATCCCTGCCGCTCGCAGTGCTTTAAATTTTTCTAGATCGACCTGTTCAGCCACCGTTCCTGGATTTGCTTCGAGCGTTATTTCGGCGTCCGACCGAAGACGAAACGTCTTTCCAATAGCATCGAGGATGAGCGCGATGGTGGTTGACTGAAACAACGAGGGGGTGCCGCCGCCGAAAAAGACAGAATGGCAGGTTCGCTCCTGCCATTCTTCTTCCGCCGCGTAGAATTGAAGTTCGTGCGTCAGCGCCGCTGCATAGCGCTGTTCGGGCGGAGCACCATCAATGGTATCGAGGCCATACGAGTTGAAATCGCAATACGGGCATTTGCGAACGCAGTACGGGATGTGCACGTAGAGCGCCAGCGAGGCGTCGGGCGAGTTTGTCATTGGAGGGTAGTTCGCGAGAACAAAACCCCGTCGATCAAGAACTGATCGGCATCCGCCCATTTCGTCTTGACGAAGGCGAGACAACGACATTCGCCCGCCGAGGGAATCCGCTGGCTGCTCGTGACCGAGCCGCATTCGACTGCCGTGTCGCCGAGAGAGAATACTGTGGAACCTGCCGGCGGTGCTGTCTCCGCCACGCCCCGCAACTGCAGGAGCTGTCGGTTGGGACGTCCACGGGCCGTGGACATCTCTACGACTTCCTGCCCCGCGTAACAGCCTTTGCCGTAGGAAATCAGGTCCTTGGTTTCAATTTCTGTGGCGAGCGTCTTTTCTCCCAGCTCAGGCCCCATTCGAGGAATACTTTGCGTAATGCGAAGTAGTTCCAGTACTTGTTCGGTGCCTTCAAGTAGCGATGGCTCAACGTTGAAGAGCTCCTGGCGAAGCTTCGAGGCTGCTGGTCGGGGAACCAGCACATCAACTCCGACCGCGGCACCTCGAGCGCTACGAACGACTGTCAGCGGGATGGACTCCCAAAGCAGCGACTGATGGGCGAACGAAGCTTCCGGCATCGACCAGCCAAGCTTCGCGAATACTTCCGGAGTTTTCGGACCCAGCATTGCAATACAATCCAGCTCCTCGTGCAGATACTCGAAGTCGACCTGATCGGCCACCTTGAAGCGGAGCAGTTCGCGAGCGAAATACGGCTCCGGATCTTCGACCGCGGCGTGCTCGGCGAGGAGCAGGAAGTCTTGCTCCCGGCGAAGAATGACGAACTGTCCAAGCACTCTTCCCTGAGGATTCAACAGCAGCGACTTGGCCCCGCCTCCAGGCTGAAGGGACGCGACATTTTGAGTGACTCTACCTTGCAGGTAGCGAGAAGCATCAGCTCCCGACACCCGCGCAATCATCTCTTTCGGCGAAACGAGGACTGCGCCACAGAGAGCTGCGTCGTATTGTGCTTCGATTGGCTCCACAGCGCGATACCGAGCCCGGACGGCTAATACCGAATCAGTTGATGATATGAAATATCCGCTTTAGCGGCGAAGGCCAGTTCCAGTAGATGATAAATGCCCGACCCTTGATCCGACTAATGTCGAGAAAGGGGTCATTCCAGTAGCGAGAATCTTTCGATTGATCGCGATTATCGCCGAGGAGCAGTACTCGCCCCTCCGGGATTTCGACGGGACCGAAGTCTTTCCGTCCTCCATGCACCCAAATGGCGTACTCCTCGTCCTCGACGTAGGCGTTGCCGTTGATATAGAGCTCCGTCCCCCGGACCTCGATGCGATCACCGGGAAGGCCGATGACTCGTTTGATGATGTTCGTTTCGGCTTCATCAATCTCGGGCGTTTTCGGATCGTCGGGAAGCGTAAAGACAACGACATCTCCACGTTTCGGCGTCCGGAAATCAAGGGCGGTTTCATTCTTGAAAGGAAGTCGAAGGCCGTAGCTGAGCTTGTTGACGAGTATATGATCGCCAATTTGAAGGGTCGGTTCCATAGAGGAGGAGGGAATTTTGAATGCTTCAACGACGGATGCCCGAAGCATGAACGCGATGCCGAAAAAGATCGCCAAGCTCTTTACTAAGCTGAAGAACTCGACCCACTGTGCCGAACGGGAAGGACCGGTCAACGGTTCGTTGTCTCCTCCGTTGTTCTTGGCTGAGAGATTGAAAAACAAGATGCTCTTACCTTTTGCTGAATGGTGATTTCATTTACCGGTCCGATCGCGGTCTGATGATCATTCCGCGACGGGCCGTACCCTAGATTGCCTCTAATGGGCCGAGCATCGCAAGGAACTGCGCAAATTGAAATCCGCTCCGTGGGTTCGTGCGGCTCACAAGATATTCCTCGCAGCGCATCCTAACGGATGACAGTTCGTTGTACCTAATCCGGGGGACTGGTCCGACGTTCGAAAGAAAACAAAGAAAAACACGCGAAACGCCGGTAATTGGCTAGGCGATAAATGCCGGTCACTACCCTGCCCAAGAGCTTAGCCCTGGATAAGCTCTAAGCCCACTACGCTGCCCGAGAGCTTATCCATGGATAAGCTCTAAGCATAGTGCGCTTGCTTGCGGCCGAAGATGACTGTCGAACATTCCACCTCAATCGTCGGCTCTGTCGCTACTACAGTGGCTACGAATATCCCCATCTCGAATGCACGCTCTTTCAAGGTTTCCAACCGGTCATCGCTGGAAATGCTCATTTTGGCGGTGATACTATGATTGATTTCCGCAACTATCTCTCCCGGCCGCTCATTTCGTAGTGCCGTGATCATCCCGAAAATAGGATAGGTCTTCCCGATTTCCACAGTTTCACGAGCGACCGTGAAGCCGAAAGAATCTTCTTCAAGCTCTGATGGTGATTTGTCCTGTTCCATACTGCTGTTATTGCAGCAGACAATGGACAGGGAGCACACTGCGCAGGTGTGCCTGCCGACGGCGGAAAACTTTGAGTGATTTCGTGTGGTAAGGGGCTATCCCAGGTTGAAGACGCCGGCTTCAACTCCTCGGGCGGAGAAATCTGCCGACCAAAACTCTTCGAACGACGAGTAGCCGACGATGCTGGCGCCGTCCTTGAGCACAGGCTCGGAGTGCCCCACAGGCAGCAGCAACTCCACAACCGCTTCAGGAGCGACTCTGGATGTAGAAAGCGGCGATTTGATGAGTGCGACTGTGCCCTTTCTGAGCAACCCGCGATGGTGGGGGGCTATCTTGACGCTTACGACGAAAGCTTCATCCTTCGGGCCCTTCAGCGTAATTCCTGTCACCGTCGCGCTGCCTCGGCGTCCAAACGGAATCGGGCTTATTCTAGAGACGTTGCCGATTAGTTGACCTTCAGCAAGTACTGGCGAGCCGATCTTGATACCATTTAACTGCTCGAATTCGACAGACACTTCGGTCGGTCCGCTCTCGACTACCCAGAGATGTTGGGGAGAAAACTGAGTGAAGAGCGTCACGAGGAGGTAAATGCCGATCATTATTCCAACACCTAACTAGAATTGACTTGGTTACGGAAGCATTTGACGTGCAAGAACTACACCTAGCTGCATGAGGCAATAGCTCAAGCTAACAAAGAAAGAAAGGGCCAGCCAGCGATAAACCGTAGCGGCAAACCATAGTGATAAACCAATGAATGGGTGCGATTGCATCACTGTTCGCTGTGGGATTCCGGCAACGCGGACGAATAGCAGTTGGTTGAGCCGGGAATGTTTTCCGCTGTCCGCGCAGAGTAAATGGCGATGGAATCTAAGATGGTGCGATGGCTGCGAGGCAGTTATCGCCTGGTGCTGCTTTCTGTTGGACTGCATCGGGAAACTTTTTTGCCGAGGCACCGAAGATGCTTCTATGAAGTATATCGGAACAGCGGCAGTGCAGGTTTCTACCGCGGTGCCGGAACAGGCGAAGACGAAACCGCTCTGGCGGGAGCTGGCCAATTGTTCGAGCGCCGCGGCACGAGAGCTAGTCCCCTACGAAATCGCCGCACGCCTGCAGATGCTCCCCGTCGCCCTGCTCGAGGAAAACGGGCAGTCGTTGATGACGGCGCTTTTTGCGGCACCTGAACGGCCGGAAATTCTTCGGGAGGCTCGCTTTGTTGCCGGTGTTTCCATCGTGCCCGAATGGTCGGAGTCGGCAGATATTCCGCGGGCCATCCGAGCCGCTTACTGTGGCGCGGAAGATAGGCTTCGAAGCGCCGCCGAACGAGCTGCTTCCGAGCAGGTTGCTGGTGCGCGCGTTGCGGTGTCATCCGAAGCGAGCGGTCCCATTCCGGAGTTGCTCGATTCCATCCTTGAGCGAGCGTTCGCGGTGGGCGCGTCCGATCTGCATCTTGAGCCGTACTGCGGAGGTGCGCGACTGCGCTTTCGTGTCGACGGCCGACTGCGAGGAGAGCCTGGCCTGACGGTGTCCTTTGCAGCCTATCAAGCCGTCATTCGACGTGTGCACGTACTCTGCGGATTTTCGCACGATGCACAAGCCGCGCCGCGTGACGGCTCCTACACCGGGGACTTTGCCGGACAGAGCGTGCGGGTGCGCGTGTCTCTTCTCCCGTGTCATGGCGGGGAAAAGCTGGTTGTCCGTTTGCCGCTTCGCCAACCTGCCGATGCGGAGAACGCGCTCGGCGTCGAGCAGCGGCAGCTACTGTTGCATTGTCTTGCAGTGGATAGAGGACTGGTGCTGCTTTCCGGACCTACCGGAAGCGGGAAATCGACCTTGCTCTACCGGATAGTTCAGACGCTGAATTCCGAGGAGAGAAACATTATTACGCTCGAGGATCCCGTTGAGCAGGTAATCGATGGCGTTGTCCAGGTTGAAATGTCCTCTCGTGGGGGAAGAGCACCGCACGAGCTGCTCCGGCGCATCGTCCGACAAGACCCCGATATCCTTTTGGTGGGAGAACTCCGCGACGCAGGGACAGTCGAATTGGCTTTGGAGGCAGCGCTGAGCGGCTGTTTGTGTTTAGCCACGGTGCATGCTTCGTCCGCTTTGCAGTGTCTCACGCGGCTGGTTCATCTCGGTGCCAAGCCGGCGATACTTGTCGAAGCATTGGCGGTGCTAAGCTCGCAGCGCCTTTTGGCGTTGAATTGTCCGCATTGCTCGATGCAGGAGCGACCTTCTCGGCGTATCGCGCGACTGTTCGCCGTGGGCGACCAACAGCGCCTCGCGCGAGGTGTGGGATGCGAGTTCTGTCGGCAAAGCGGTACTCAGGGCAGAGTGTCGGTGCACGAGGTGCTGCGCTGCGACGGGCCCTTCCGCTCGCGACTGCGTACGCTGGTCGCGAGCGCCCCGGATGGTAGCCCTCTATCGTTCGAGCTGCTGGAACGTACTGCCGCAGAATTCGGGTTTCAGCCGCTCGCTCTGCGGGTGCGCGAGGCGCTGCTCGAGGGACGGGTCTCTCCCAAGGAGGCTCTGCGTGCTCTTGGTGCAGCGCCGGAGCTTGCGGATATTTAGCGCAGCCCGGCGTGACAATACCCCGGATCTGGTTTTAGGAACGGCCAATGCCGTACTTTATCTCGTCATGGTAGCGAGCGGGTGTAGAAAAGAGAAGAGCGACATACTATATCAAGGTATCCGTTTCATTTCTTATCAGTGGTAGGTGTTGTTTTGTCGACTGCGCCCTCGATACAATTGCAACCTCGGCGCCGCTCCTCTCGCCTGCTTCCTGCGAAGGTGCTTCTCCGTGAGGATCAAGTTTCTTTGCACGGTAGCCCCGGTGACTATCCTGCCGATAGCGAGCAGTTTCGACGTGCACTTGGAGTGAGCGAAGTTGCCGCTCGAATCCTCGCTTGTCGTGGCGTCTGTGAAGTTGACAGTGCTCGCGCGTTTCTTGCTCCTTCTTTGAGAGAGCACTTGCCGGATCCGGCTACGATGAAGAATCTTCCTGAGGCAGCCGATGCGTTGCTGGATGCCGTCGAGGCGGGGAGTCGCATCACGGTATATAGTGATTTTGACGTCGATGGTTTAACTTCTTCGGCGCAGCTCGTGCTGTTTCTTGAAGAATTAGGGGCGAATGTCACGGCCTACGTGCCGAACCGCTTCGTGGAAGGCTACGGCTTGGCTGCAACGGCGGTAGAGGCGCTGGCAAGAACAGGCACCGAAGTGCTTGTGACGCTTGATTGCGGCATTACCAGCATACGCGAGATAGCGCTGGCAAAGCGACTGGGACTTAAGACTTTCGTCTTTGATCACCACTTACCCGGCGCTGAGCTACCGGCTGCGGATTTTGTCGTCGACCCGGCGCAACCCGGGTGCCCCTTTGCCGAGCACAAACTTGCTGCCGCAGGTATCGTTTGGATGCTGCTGATCATGCTTCGGGTGAAGGCGAAGCGACGAGCCGACTTCGCTGCCAAGACGCTCCCCGATCCCAAAGAGTATCTGGATCTGGCGGCCATCGGCACCATCTGCGACATGGTGCCTCTCCAGGGATTGAACCGGTTGATAGCGTTCCGGGGTATCGAGGCGCTGCGACAGACGAAAAGGCTCGGGCTTACCCTGCTCAAGGATATCAGTCGGACGGGGAGCGACAAACGCTTTGGCTCCGGCCATGTCTCCTTCGGTCTCGGACCTCGCATCAATGCAGCCGGTCGACTGGGGGATGCGAACGATGTCGTGACACTGCTCACGACAAAGGACTCGAAACGTGCAAGAACGGTGGTCGAGGCCATAGACTCGCTCAACGATCGCCGTCGACTGATCGAGGGCCAGGTACGGGATGCCTGTATCTCCTCTCTGACGGAGCAGGGATTTAGCGAGGATGTGCCGGGCATCGCAATCTATGGAGAGAGCTTTCACCTCGGCGTGCTAGGGATTGCTGCGCAGCGATTAGTCGAGGAGTTCTATCGTCCGGCGGCGGTGATGGGCCCGGGGGAGATGGTGCTGGACGGCAAGCGGGTGAAGGTGATCAAGGGATCTGTCCGCGGTATCCGGGGATTTCACGTCGCCGACGCGCTGAGCAGCCTCACTCATTTGCTTGTCGCTCACGGCGGCCATGCCCAGGCAGGCGGCTTCACTGTTTTGCCGGAGCGCCTGGATGAGTTCCAGACCGCTTTTGTGGAGACTGCGGGCAAGTTGCTCAATCCCGAGTTGTTGCGTCGTCAGGTCGAGGCTGATATCCGAATTTGTCTCTCGCAAGTGGATTTCGAACTTGCCAATGAGCTGCTGCAGCTTGCGCCCTTTGGCATCGGTAACCCATCTCCCTTGTTGGTGAGCGAGCAGGTGCGGATTGGAACCGTCAGTGCGCTTCAGGATCGGCATCTGAAAGTTCGGCTGATCGGAGGCAATTGTTCTCGTAACGCTGTCGGCTGGAATTTGCAGGGCCATCCGCTTATCCGTAAGGACGAGGTGGTGAACGTCGCCTATCATGTCGAGCTCAATACCTACCAAGGCGTTTCTTCTGTACAGCTCAACCTGAGAGAGGTCTGGCAGTAGCTGCATGGATCTCTCGTTGGTTCACGGTGAGGCGCATTTTCTGTTCGTCTTCGAGCTTTGTGCGGCAAGTCTCCTCGCACTGTTTTTAGCTGTTGCCCGTATTGCTTCTCATCCTCGAGGTGTAGGCTCACTCTGGAGTGACCTTACCGTTTTCTCCAAGGTGTTTTTCTGTCTTGTCCTGTTCTTGTACTTCTACAGTCAGTGGCTGTCAGGAGGGCGCCCGCTCGCTGCGGTGGGCCTCGCAATGCCGGGTTCCCTGGTCACCCGTTCGTTTGCGATGGATATGCCTTTTTGGCTGCGTCGATGTGGTGAACCCGCGCTTTGGCTGCTTTTTCTTTGCACGCAGGTAGCGCATGCTGATTCCCACCTGCGATCTGCCGGACGGTTGTATCGAGCCGCAGGACTTTCTTTGCTGCTTCTTGTCGGTGCCGAGACCCTGATTGCTTCGGAACTCTGGAGTGTACGTTGGGCGCTGCAGCAGCACCGGGGCCTTGTCGAGCTTGTACATTTCCTTCTTGGTCAATGTGTTGTCATTGTGCTCATCGCCGCACTGAGTGCCGAGCTGCTTGGCGGACGCAAGGAACGCACGCCCCGTAAGGTTGCCGGCTCCGTCGCCGTCGGAACTGGGCTGTTCGCCGGCGCTGTAGCGCTTGTCGCTATTGCCTACGTTCGGCAGGGGCCGCTTCAGGCGCTATTAGTGGGGGCGCACTACTACTCCTGGTTTCCCGAAAACTGGCGAGGAGGGGTGATCGGGCAGAAGCTGACCCCGCCGATTCTTCCGGCTCTAGGCGAATATCACAGCGATAGCGCCGCCGTGTTCGATCAGCACGTTCGGTGGGCGAAAGATGCGGGTCTCGATTTCTTCGTATTCGACTGGTGGCCTAGAAGACCTGAAATCGGTGCGCGAGTGTATTCGCATGTCGTTCGTCGAAACGCTTTGGCCGGCATGCAGTTCGCCGTGCTGTATGAGTCTCTTGACGTGAAGGAGCCGGGAGACCGGACCTTCGTCGGCGAAGAAGCGAACGTGGCGTATCTGACCGAAGAACGTATCGAGCGGATGAAGAAGCATTGGGAGTACCTGGCGCGTCATTATTTCAAGCGGGAGAATTACCTGAAAATCGACGGCAAACCGGTACTCTTCATCTACGCCAGCCGTCACTTGGTCGGACCTGTCGCTGCGGCCATGGCTGAGGCTCGCAAACACGTCTTCGAGAAGAGCGGTCTCTCTCTCTACCTTATTGGTGATGAGATATTCTTCAATACGCTGACGTTCTCGCGTGATCACGGGTTGTTGCTGCTTGCCGAGGAATTACCAAACTGGGACCGACTTTCCGCGTTCGATGCGATTACCACGTACAACCCGTACGACGCTTCGCGTGATCTGCACGGCGGTTCAGCCGGTGCCGAACAGTTTTTGACTGATGTCAGTCGGCTCTATGCCGCGTATCGCGCATACGCGAGCAGCGTCGGTTTGCACTTTATCCCCGGCGTGCTCCCCGGCTATAACGACAGGGCGATTCGGCCCGATGAGGATCATTTTGTCGTGCCTCGTGACTTTGGCGATCCAAAGAAAAGCTTCTTCTCAGAATCGTTGCGGCGGTGGGGCGCACCGTTCCTGGATCGGAAACGGCCAATGCTGACGGTGACGAGTTGGAATGAATGGAATGAGGGTACGCAGATCGAGCCCAGCATGGAACCCTCATCCGACGCGCCGGATCCGCGAGAGGAGGGGGAGTTCTTTACGCAAGGAGAGCCTCATCATCCCTACGGGACTTCCTATCTGAAACAATTGCGTGCCAGTCGCATTGCGTTGGGGCGCTGAGTCCGGACGAGAAGTTTTTCAATCTTTACCGCTTTTTCTGCTACAGTACATCTATGAACTTTACCGAACTTCGAAGTGTGGCTGAGCGGGTTGCCCGTCAGGTGGGCGAACGAATGATTAGCGTGCAGAAAGGTGCCGGACCGAGCGACGTTCGCCTCAAGGCTCCCGATGATCTGGTAACGGAAGTCGACCTCTGGGCTGAGGAGCAAGTGCGTGAGGCGGTACGCCTACACTTTCCGGATCACTTGGTAATAGGCGAAGAAACCTCGTCCGAGCTCGAAATTATCCATGGGAAGACGCTGGCCGAGATTGCGAGTAATGGCGTCTGTTGGATTGTCGATCCGATTGATGGAACGGCCAATTTCGTGAATCAGGTCCCGCATAGTAGTATTTCGATCGCGGTAACGGTGGATGGGGACCCGGTCTTTGGTCTCGTGTATCATCCGTATCTTGATGAGTTGTTTGTCGCTCAAAAGGGGCGAGGCGCGGAACTGAATGGTGCATCCATTCGAGTAGGCGCCAAGCAGAAGCTAGCGGAAGCGGTGATGGCGACGGGTTTTCCGCACGATCGTGCGGAAGGCTGGCCCCGCTACAAGCACCTCCACGAGGCACTGCTGACATCTTCGCGCAAACTGCGGATGCTCGGCTCCACCGCCGCCGAGCTTTGTTGGGTTGCCTGCGGACGGCTAGACGGTTTCGCCGAGTATCACATCAAGGCTTGGGATGTCGCTGCCGGTGTGCTCATCGTTCGTGAAGCAGGCGGCGCGGTTGCCTCCTTCCTCGAGCGCGATGCGCCGTACTCCATATTCGCTCGTTCTATCCTAGCAGCGAACAACGAGTTACTTCCGCAACTCCTAACCGCTGCCGAACAGGCTGAGGCACAGCACCGTGCCGGTATGTGACGTGCCGGTATGTGACGGGCCGGTATGTGACGCAACCGGTGCCGGCTTTCGTCTCTGTCGCTCTTGCGTACAGATCGCTAGCCGGTCGCGATCTCTTCCAGCGATTCGTGGTCCTTTATCCCGATAATAGCGCTCTGCGTCAGATCGAGAATGCCGTCACGCTCCATGTCTTTCGTGACCCGAATCACGGTCTCGGAAGTTGAGCCAATCAGGTCGGCAATTTCTTGGCGAGTCATATGAATCCGGGGGATCGCCTTGCCCGACTTCATCTGCGCAAATTTAGGGACGAGTGCCAGGAGCACCGAGGCTACTCGGACTTCAACTTTCTCATGAGCGAGAAGCCGCGATAGATCATGCGCTCCGCGAAGCCGGTCGAAGACTTCCTGCATCATGCGCTGATTCAACTCCGGGTTGCGATCGAGAAGGTCGAGCACAAGAGAACGCCTTACCCAAAGCACTTTAGTGTCGACCTGTGCCTTCACCGTTACCGGATACGGCTTTTGGTCCAAGCTCGCGATTAAACCGAAGGCATCGCCCGGAGGAAGGAGCTCCACCACCAACTCCTTTCCTTGAAGCGAGGTCTTCACCAAGGCGATACGCCCGTGCAGCACCAGGAATCCACCCACATCATTGTCGCCTTCGAAGGCAATGAGCTCCCCAGCCGAAAATTCCATCAGTCTGCCCCGTTCCACCAGGACCTCGATCACGTTCTCGTCGACGTCACTGAACACATCCACCTGCCGGAGCATCTGCGTTAGCTCCTGTCGTTCGGACTCCGACGTCGGTCCGGCTCCAGGCAATGGAGTGTCGTCCGCTTCATCCGCCTCAGCGACCGGTCGGCGGTCTACCGGCGCCTTCGATTCGACTCGCTGTCCCTCCGCGTGTTTCTCCTTCGCGTATTTATGGAGGGCGAGCTCGATCGCGGTCCGGAGTTCAAGCTCCTTGAGCGGCTTCAGTACATACCCGTAGGGTTCGGTGACCATCGCTCGTTCGAGGGTGGCTCGGTCCGCGTGGGCGGTGACGTAAATGACGGGTGTCCGGAACTGTTGACTCACTTGCGAGGCAGTTTCAATGCCGTCCAACTCGCCTTTCAAGATGATATCCATCAGCACCAGGTCGGGTCGCGTACGCTCGACCATTCGAAGTGCGTCTTCGCCCGAGGAGGCGACCCCCGCAACTTCATAGCCCAAATCCTCAAGACGTTCTTGGATATCAAGGGCCACCACGGCTTCATCTTCGACTATCACTATCGCTGTCTGGCTCATATCGCTCCGAATTCGCCTTACGTTTCTTTCGGAAAGACGAGGCGAAAAGTCGTCCCCCCGCGCCGCTCGACCGTCAGTGTGCCTTGCAACTGACGAGTAAGCGTTTGCACTAGCTTCAATCCCAAAGTCGGTGCTTTTTCGACTTCTATGTCGTTCGGCAAGCATGCGCCGTTATCCGTTACCGTTAGCTCGAGCATCCCGTCCGTACGCTCGCGAAGGCCGACTCGAATGGTGCATGGCGAGTTCGGGTCAGCCTGTTGAAACCCGTGTTTAATGCTGTTGCTCACCAGCTCGTTGACGATCAGACCGCAAGGGATGGCTTGATCTGCCTCCAGGGCAAGGCCATCCGAGTGTATCTCGACCGCTATCGAGTCCGTCACCCCATATGAAGAGACGATATGGTTGGTAAGAGACTTCATGTAAGAGCGAAAGTCGATGTGGGAAAGGTCTTCTGCGCGGTACAAGTTCTCATGCAGAAGCGAGATAGAGTGAATCCGGTTCTCGCTTTCCTTGAGCACCGTCACTGCTTCAGGCGCACTGGTGCGACGTGATTGCAAGCCGATCAAGCTCGAAATGACCTGGAGATTGTTTTTTACCCGATGGTGAATCTCCTTTAAGAGTACCTCTTTTTCCTTCAAGGCTACTTTGAGTCGATCTTCGTGTTCTTTTCGATCCGTGATGTCGGTTTGGACGGCGAAGTAGCCGTTGATAGCGCCGGTATCGTCAAAAAGGGGTTCCGCCTGCACTTCTACCCAGTATGGATTGCCGCTTTTGTCGTAGTGAAGAATATCCACATGATAGGTGTCTTCTCTTGCGATTTGATCGCGAATGTGTCGGGCAGTTGTCGAGTCGGTTTCCGGCCCATACAAGAGATCTTCCGGACGACGACCGAAGACGTCCTCCAGACGGTATCCGCTAATACGAATAAAGCCCTCGTTGACCCACTCGATGATGCCCCGAGGGTCCGTCAACATGACACTGTTGCTCGTTCGTCGAGCGACTAACGAGAGCCGACGCAGCTTTCGCTCTGCCCCTTTTTGTTGGAGTAAGAGCAGCGTGCTGAGCCAGAGAATGAACAAAAAGAGCAGGCGGTTGAAAACGACGACACCGAAGTCGCTGGCTCCTGCTTCCGAGAGGAACATGCCAAGCACGGTCAGCACCGAGCAGAGCAGCGCGGCGCCGAGTGCAAATTCCGAGCGAGGGGAGGCCGTAGCAGCCCAGATCACCGCTACGTAAAGAACGGGTAATGCCAAGTCTTGATGTAGGGACACGTCCAGAAAAAACACGGCTGATGACGCCGCGATGCAGATCGCAATCAGTGACGGCGCCGTCCGACGGCGCAACGGTCTGCTCGCAAGCTGGTCGTTCGGCGCTGAGACCAAACGCGCTTCCGATTGCGCTCCATTTTCGGCGGAGCGGTCAGATTCTGATGCAGATAACACTCGCTCCTCGCCGTTGAAGCGGACCGATGCATGGGTAACTGTGGCGCGCGGGCAAGGCGAAGGCGCGCTCTA
>JAGRAW010000459.1 GCA_020434415.1 Bdellovibrionales bacterium | reverse complement strand
CCTGTCCGCGCAGTTGCGACAGCGGGGGGCCGATCGCTTCCACGAGCTCAGGCGGGGCAAAAGTCGCATAGGCGCGCATTTTTTCCGGAAGACGGTCCAATTTCTCCTTGTCGACGAGGTAGAACACCTTCGGTCGCACCAGAAACTGGAACAGCGTCGGAATATTGGGGATTTCGGTCTCAGCGGCCATCGAACGCCTGAAAATCTTATATAGAGCTACCTATACTAACCTATAGCAATCAGCTATAGTCAGTTTCCAGGAAGGGGTTCTACAGGAGGTTGCATGGACAAAGTCTTCGAAATCCTCGTGGTTGGTACGGCTCTGGGCTTTATAACAGGCACCATTGGCATCATTTCTATTGCCAACCTACTGATGTAGGCGGTCCGCAGTTGGATTGCCGTCTCGACTGCAGTCTGACGCATCTATATCGTATCGCTCTGGTATATCGTATCGCTCTGGCTCTCGTTATCACTGCGCAGATACATCTACATCTATAGCGCGCCTCGGGCACGTCGCTCATCGGGTGCGTCCCGGCTTTGCGCGTGTCGCAGCTTCAGAGATGTCACAGTTTCGGCAGTAGCGTTGGTCAGCACGCTAGCGCGGCGGGGTAAGGCCGCCGGAACCCCAATCTACCTTGAAATAGACATCCCAGTAGGTCCAGTCGAGAGTGGTGTAAGCCACCCAAGCGAAGGCGAGGAGGAGTATCACCGAAGCGATGATCTTGCTTCGATTCCAGATGTAGACATAGACACCAAGGCCAACGATAAAAGCCCCGCCAGCCATCAACCATTCCGTGAGCGTCCAGTAACGCATGACTTTAAGCCTCGACGAGGTTCGATCCAACCATATCGCGTTATCGCGCGGCGTGAGCCGTGAAGGGAGTCTTCAACCAATCTGCCGGTATTCGATGTACAGCTTCCCAACCGACCGAACACACATAGCGGCTAGTATATCGCCATAAGCCGCTTATTGCAGTAGGTAATTTTCCGAGATCCGGGTATGCTTGGCCTATGCGCGCGATGCTACTCAGGAATTTGGCCATGGTCGGGCCCGAGAAGGACGTATTGGTCCTCGAAGAGCTGGGCGTCCCTGAACCGGGTCCCGGCGAGGTCAGAATTAGCGTTTCCGTCTGCGGGGTCTGCCACACCGAGCTGGACGAGATTGAGGGGCGGACACCGCCGCCCAGACTCCCCATCATTCCGGGCCATCAAGTTGTCGGGCATGTCGAAAAATGCGGCGTCGGTGTAACGAACTTCAGGGGCGGAGAAAGGGTTGGCGTTGGTTGGATTCACTCATCGGACGGAAGCGAACTGGAAAACCTCAGTGATGCTTTCAAAGCCACCGGTCGCGACGCCAATGGCGGTTACGCCGAGTATATGGTTGTTCCCGAGCGATATGCCTACCCTATTCCCGAAGTATTTTCTGACCAGCAAGCGGCTCCCCTGCTTTGCGGAGGTTCGGTTGGTTACCGGGCCTTAAAACTCTGCAATCTCCAGGACGGAGAGCCTCTGGGTTTGGTCGGGTTCGGCGGTTCGAACCATCTGGTCCTACAGACCGCCCGATATCTCTATCCCTCAAGCGCCATATACGTCTTTGCGCGGTCTCCGGAATCGAGAGCTCTGGCTGTCGAACTGGGCGCCCAATGGGTCGGTTCACTAGAAGAGCGGCCCCCGCGGCCACCTCGAGCAATCATTGACACCACCCCCGCCTGGCTTCCTGTACGTCAGGCCTTGCGAGTTCTGGCCCCCGGCGGTCGCCTGGTAATCAACGCCATTCGCAAGGAGGACGATGATAGGCAGACGCTCCAAGAGCTTTCGTACGAGAAGGAGCTCTGGCTAGAGAAAGAGATAAAAACTGTCGCCAATGTAACCTCACACGATGTGAGGGAGTTTCTAGGCATCGCAGCGGCGGTTCCATTAGCTCCCGTGGTTCAGTGCTATCCGTTAGTAGAAGCGAATACCGCTCTCGCTGATTTGAAGCACGGCGGCGGACGCGGTTCTAAAGTGCTTCTCATTTCATAAGCCCCTTCCAGTCGTTCTCGACGCGCTGACACCTATTTTTAAACCAACGTGCCAATTTTGCGACGCTCCTCGGCCGTTGTTGCTACTAACATGCCGCATTTAATCAACTATGTCGAGTTCGACGGCGCGTTCTAAGCATTGTCTCCGAGCTTCCGGTATGCTAACATTCACATAATCTGCACATAAGAAGACGCGCTGATTGTCATGCCTTCCTTGCGACTCACCGATGAACTTGTTCGCACTCTGGAGCCCACCGGGGGCCAAGAGGAGTTTTACGACCGAAGCTTTCGTGCCGGGGGGAGCTTCGGTGTGCGGGTTGGCGCTGGGGGAAGACGTGCCTTCTTTCTCATTTTTTCTCTCCACGGACGTCGAAAGCGCATCACCCTCGGACGCTACCCTGTCGTCTCGTTGAGTCAGGCTCGAGCTAGGGCGTTGGAGGTGCTCCGCGCAGTAGCTGACGGACGTGATCCGGCCGCAGAGCAGCGCACGTATCGAAGCGCGGCAACGGTGGAGGAGTTCTGCGGGCAGTTTATCGAGCGCCAGCGTGCTCGGGGTCTAAAGCCGAGTACACTCCGGGAGTATCAGCGTTTTCTCGAGCGCGATGTGGTGCCGGTCTGGGGAGCGAGAAAGCTGCAAGACATCGGGGCGGAGGAGATATCGGAGCTTCTCGAGCGCATCGCTTTCGAACGCGGAAGCCCGGTGATGGCTAATCGGGGCCGTGTCGTCTTGAACCGTCTCTTCGAATTCGGACGCAGTCGAAAGGCCGTCCAAAGCAATCCGCTGAGCGACCTTTCCCGCCCCTCTACCGAATCGCCCGTAGTCAGGGCGTTAACCTTCGAACAATTGACCGAAATCTGGGGCTTGTTGGACGAGGAGGACGTGCTCATTCGTGCGCTATTCAAGGTCTTGCTGCTTACCGGACAGAAGCCGGGGGATGTGATGACCATGCGCTGGGAGGATGTCCGCCTGGATCGATGGAGGGTTCGTGAGCACCCGGTGCCCCATGAAATCTTTCTGGTGCCGCAAGCAGCACAGGCCCTCGAAGAGCTTCGCGATAGCCCCAAGGGAGGCGAAGACTTTGTCTTTGCCACAGCGCCGGGTCGACCAATTTCATATATCCGGGGTGCGGCAAAGCGTTTAAATCAAAGGCATCGCTCGCTCCTCAACCGGCAGGGCA
>JAGRAW010000458.1 GCA_020434415.1 Bdellovibrionales bacterium | reverse complement strand
TGGGGTGACCATCGATAGCTTGAGTGCAGGAGCTTCCGACTATGTAACCAAGCCGTCAAATGTCGGCAGTGTCGGCGCCGGTCGCCAGGCGATGCGCGAGGCGATGATCCCCAAGATAAAGGCGCTGGTAGCGAAGCCTACGCGCAGCGCAGCTCAGGCACAGGCGCTGCCGCCGCAGCCATCAGGCGCGACGCCCGGCTCAGCGGGACTGCTCTCGCTCGCAGAACGCGCGCAAAAGGCGAAACCTGCAACCCGTAAGACACCGCGCAGCCGGATAGACGTAGTAGCTATCGGAGTTTCGACCGGGGGACCGAACGCGCTAGCCGACCTGCTGCCTCGGCTACCGAATACCCTGCCGGTACCGGTCCTGATTGTGCAGCACATGCCGCCGGTGTTCACCAGAATGTTGGCTGAACGATTGGATGCAAAGTGCGCTCTTCGTGTCGTCGAAGCTCAGGAAGGAGACGAAGCGCTTCCCGGCACTGCATATATCGCTCCGGGTAACTATCACATGGTAGCGAATCGAGAAGGCACGTCGCTCCGTCTTCATCTCAATCAACAACCGCCCGAGAACTCATGCAGACCCGCCGTCGATGTGCTCTTTCGCTCTCTGGTCGAAAGTCACGGAGCTCACACGCTTGCGGTGGTGCTCACCGGCATGGGGAAGGACGGCCTTCGGGGATGCGAGCTTTTGGCAGAGACCGGAGCGCAAATAGTTGTGCAAGACGAGCCGACGTCGGTCGTTTGGGGCATGCCCGGCTACGTCGCCGAAGCGGAACTTGCCGAGGAGATACTTCCGCTTGACGCCATCGCCGGCAGTATCATCACCCGCCTGAAGCATGACTCGCGAGGGCTGCTACACGGAGCATCGTAGTATCATGAATTTATCTGTCGAAGAGTTTTCGTTTGTCAGTGAGCTAGTCCGCGCAGAAGCGGCGATCGTGCTCGAGCAAGGCAAGGAGTATCTTGTCACCTCCCGACTGGGACCGCTGGCGAAGCGTGAAGGATTCGAGACCCTCGGCGCGCTCATTGCGACTCTTCGCCAGAATCAGTTCGGGCCGTTACGAGAGAAAGTCGTTGATGCGATGACGACGAATGAAACGTCGTTCTTTCGTGACATCACTCCGTTCGAGGTCCTCAAGAAGACGGTCTTACCGGATCTGATAGAGAAGCGAAGGGCAGAGAAGAAGCTGGCTCTCTGGTGCGCGGCAAGTTCTTCCGGGCAAGAGCCGTATTCCGTCGCGATGCTGATCAAGGAGAACTTTCCTGAGCTGGCAACGTGGAGCCTCTCGTTTATCGCCACGGACTACTCGAAAGAGATGCTCGCTCAAGCAAAGAACGGCGTCTACAATCAGGCGGCAGTCAATCGGGGACTCCCGGCGAAATATCTGGTTCGCTATTTCGAGAAGCACGGCACTGACTGGCAGGTGAAACAAGAGATTCGCTCGATGATCCAGTATCGGGAGCTGAATCTTGTAAAGCCGTTTACGGGCATCGGTCGTGTCGACATCGTCTTTATCCGTAATGTCCTCATTTATTTCGAGCCTGAAATCAAAAGGCAGATTTTCGGCAAGGTCCACGGCGTCTTGAAGTCGGACGGGTATCTCTTTCTCGGTGGAGCCGAGACACCGCTGAACCTTGATGATCGCTTCGTCCGTGCCGCTGCCGGCGGAACGGTGCTCGGGGGCGGGTGTTACTCACTAAAAGGCGAACAAAAATGAATATCGAGGGGGCCATAGCAGCCGAACAACTTGCTCAGGAATGTCGGCGTGTCGCCGATGAGCTCGGAACCGCATATTTCGGAACGGGCGTCGTGACACGACCTCTGGAGCGAGCTGCAGACACGTTCGGCTCAGCAGTCGACAGCCGAGCCGCAGCGGTCGAGGTTTCAGGAGCATGGCGTGGTCAAGTCGCAGTGCTTGCCTCTCGACCGTGGCTCACGATTGTCGCCTCATGTCTGTTTCATCTGCCGGAGGCTGACATCACGGAACTACATCGTGAGGAAGTCATTCTTGAAATGACGAATATCTGCGGCGGCAACTTGAAGACGGTACTTCCCGAGCCCTGCGAGCTGTCCGTGCCTCGGCTCCTTGCTCCCGCTGACTACGCCATGATCTCGCACAGCCGCTATCTCCATGGGTTCACCATGACTTACGATGCGGCAACGGCAATGCCGTTTATCATCTGCGCGGCACCACATGGTGATGACGCCGAGCGAGGAATCTGCTGCTAGTGGAAGGGGCATTCCTCTATAACCCGGAAGGCTCGGGTCAGGGCGCCCACGGGTCTTGTTTGCTGGAAACGCATGAAGGCGACCTGCTTGTTTGCTGGTACGCGTACCCCGACCGGGAAACGGCGGATGGGCGGATCGTGCTCGCTCGAAAGTTTCGTGGGCGTCCCGAGTGGGAGAAAAGTCGATTGCTCTTTCCGGAGCTGCAAGCATCCGCCGGCAATCCGCTAGTGGTAGAGCATGCGCCTTCCGGTTCCCTCGAGCTTTATTTTGTAGTGCTTCGCGGGACGTATTGGACCGACTCGATCATGTACTACTCGGTATCGCTTGACAGGGGCTACACATGGACTCGCCCTGCGGTGGCCTACGATCAGCCGGGTCTCATGCTGAGACACGCTCCTGTGTCTTGGGGCTCGGACGGTTGGTTACTACCGGCCTACGATGAGCGAACCAATCGCACCGTGCTGCTCACAGGAAGAGGCGACAGTTGGGAAGAGCACTACTGCTTTGACGCGCCGCTGATTCAGCCGGCGCTGGTCGCCTTGAACGAGCTGGAAATGGTTTTGCTGCTGCGTCCGGTCGGCGATCCCTATGTCATTTGGAGAAGCGCCACTACCACAGCCGGACGCCGCTGGTCCGCTCCATGCCAGACTACCCTGCCGTGCCCACTCAGCGGCATCGATGCTTTCAGCCATCCTCAGGGAATTGCCGTTGTCTACAACCACTCGACAGCGCACCAGCGAACCCCCCTGAGCCTCTCGACATCTGAGGACGGCGGCGTTTCCTGGCACGGCCCGTATCATCTCGAATCACTTCCCTTCGAACTCTCCTATCCGAGCTTTCTGTTGGGAAGCGACGGCGCAGCGCACGGCGTGTTCACCTACAACCGGAAGATGATCAAATACGTGCGCGTCTCGCTATCGGAACTGTTTACAAGCAGCGCTGCGGCGGGCTCCCCGGAAACGGAGGCCGCATGACT
>JAGRAW010000457.1 GCA_020434415.1 Bdellovibrionales bacterium | reverse complement strand
AAGCTCGAGGAGGAGATACCATCATGAGTGTCCTCAGCATACTGGTGAACGGGGAGCTATTTGATGTGGAGGTCGTCTCCCGCTCTCGCGACAGCGTAACGTTCAACATCGCCGGCCGCACCTACCGAACGTCGTTTGCCGATACGGTCCCGCACCTTCCGGCAGGCTCGTCGGGAGGGATTGAGTCCGCTCCCGGCCCTGCCGCCTCAACGCAAGGCAAGAGCTCAGCAATTCGACGTTCTCACAGTAAGAATGCGAAACCCGGTGAGGTGCACGCACCGATTCCCGGTGTCATTTCCGAGATACTGTGCACTGTTGGCGCGAAAGTCGATGCCGGAGCTATCTTGCTTCGACTGGAAGCGATGAAGATGCAAAACAGCATCTTCGCGCCTGTCGCCGGCAGCGTTGCAGCAATCCACGTCGCATCCGGGGAGGAGGTCGGTGACGGGGCTTTGCTGATCACGCTGACGCCGAAGCAGTCCGAATAGTGGTTGCCCCTAACAATACAGGGGGATGCCTGCTGCTATGTTGGAATACGCTCTAACCAAAGCACCGCCGAGTTTCAGCCTACCCGCCTGAGCTCGACGAGCTGGAGCTGGCCGCGACCTGGCCGACGCGAATGTCGTCGTCATCTTGCGCATCGTAGAGCGGAGTAGCCGGGTCGAATTCTTCATCGTTATCGACGAGCGGGTCGTCGATATCGATATCCACGCCTACTCGCCCGTCGGCAACGTCGCTCACGCCAACCAACTGAAGATGAATGAAAAAGCTCTCCTCACCACCAAGGAGATCCTCCGGCTCGATGTAGAAAACAACGAAGCTGACATCAGTTCCCGCGCCTGCAGCATCGGGACCGGCGTCGTAAAGCTCGCCGCCGACTTCATACATCGCGCTCTCGGTAACGTACTGCAAACCGGCAGGGAATCCGATTTTGACGGCAATCGCGTCTTCGACAATCTGATCGATAAAGACCTCGACATCCGTCCGGTCGCCGCTATCGATGACGCTAGGAAATACGGTAATTTCAGCGAACGCCGGGCCGACGGGGTCCCCTCTCGAACCTGCGCCGCCACCTGCTCCGCAGCTGACGACTACCGCAAAGGCCATGATGTATCCGAGACCGACGAAGTAGGCCTTGAACGACGCTCTTTTTTCAGTTGCAGTATTCACCGAAGGTTCGCTTCCTGTTTCGCATTCACTCGTTTGGATGCGCGATCGTAGCAAAAAGAACGGCGAGACGCAGTGACGCAAACAGCCGCAGTATTCGGGTCTCAAAAAGGCTGAAGACCGCGACTGGCGTTTCGAGGATGCGCTCTTAGTCGAAGAAAGAGTGCTGTCCGCTGAAAATCTTGTCCTTTTCAACTCTCGGAGGCAAGGGTCCTGCCTGTTCGCTTGAAGGTAACGGTGTACCCTCGGGAAGCGTCGTGCCCACTTCTACCTTCAGGCCGGTTTCCGGTTCGGCGGCTTCGCCTTTTCGTTCCTGCTCATCCTCACGATCCTGACGCTCGGCAGCTGATTCCTCAGCCTTTTCAGCGATGGTTTGCCGCTTCGGTTCCGCCGGCGCCGGTGTGCGCGCAGGCGCCTGTTCCTCTTTACCTAGTGAGATCTTCTTAGGTCGGGTCTCGTTCGTCTGAGTGCCCTTCAGCGCTTCGCTGGCCTGCTCCGTAAACCGCATCGAGATGGTAATGCGTCGATTCGCATGGTTTAGCGGATCCTCCGGCGTCTTTGGACGCTGCGAAGCGTAGCCTACGACACGCGCGATCTGCTCCTTTTTCATGCCCGCCGATTCCAGTATTCGTCTGGCAGCGTTGGCTCTATCCGTTGAGAGATTCCAGTTGTCGTACGCACGAGGTCCATCGCCGCGGAACGGGCGCGAATCGGTGTGACCTTCGACATCGACGGGATTGGGAAGTTCAGCCAGAATTTCGGCGATGCTCCGAAGCTGCGCTTCCGCTTGTGGAACGATGCTCGCACTTCCAATCTGGAACATCGATGCATTGGCAGTGTCCATAATCTCGATCAGCAAGCCGCGCTGGTCCACTTGCACATCGACGTCACCCAGCGCGCCCGAGCCTTCCGAGCCTTCCGAGCCCTGCTGGTTCGCCTCGGCGAGCAGCTCTTCAATTTGCTCAGCAAGCTGTTCAAGATCCGTGCGCTCCTCTTGCAGCTTCTGCTCCGCCACGCTCGGCGGATTCGGCAGCTCGTTTGCTCGCTTCTCTCCTTCGCCTTCAGCCGGATCGTAGTAATCCCGAACACGACCACTGGAAGCGTCCACCTCATAGATCTTTTCGCTCGCTTGTATCTGAGAGTTGTTATCAGCAGGAGGAGCGAAGGTGTCCGGAAGGATCCCGCCGCCCCCTGTTTCAAGGGGGGTCCCTGATCCTTTCTGAAATACTCCCGGCTTTCGAAAATAACTGGCGATTCGCTGCCGCGTCGGTTCCGCAGCGGAGTTTACCAACCACAATACCATGAACAGCGCCATCATGGCGGTCACGAAGTCAGCGTACGCAACCTTCCACGCACCACCGTGATGGCCCCCGTGCCCGGAGACCTTTTTCACGATGATGATTGTTTTTCCGTCCGGGCCTTCTGGCATCGGAGTTCACCGGCTGTGGTAGCGTGGAATTCGCGTTAGCCCTTACGCACCATTTGGTTGATCTCTTCCATTTCTTCGGCAGTCGGCCTCATATCGTGCTCAATCGACTTTCTGGCGAACTCAAGCGCAACTGCCGGTGGCGCACCGCCCGCGAACGAGACTACGGCCGCACGTATCGCGTTGAGCAGGACGTGCGTTTCGTGCTGCATCATCTCGATCGAGGAAGAGATTGGCTGCAAATATCCGTAACTCAGCAAAATCCCCAAGAACGTCCCGACAAGCGCCGCCGCAACGTGGTGGCCGATTTCAGACGGAGGGCCGTCAATGTGCTGCATGGTAATGATAATCCCGAGTACGGCAGCGACGATACCGATACCCGGCATAGCGTCACTCATCTTGTTGACGAGAGACGGTATGGTGGCGACTTCCTTGTGGTGCGTTTCAATCTCGGTCTCCATCAACTTGTCGAGGTCGAACGCGTTCACCACGCCATCAACAAATAGTCGGAGCGAGCCGACCAGAAGGTCCATGGCGTGGTGATTATGTGCTATGGTCGGAAATTTGTTGAAGCGCTCGCTCGCGTGGGGATCTGCCAAATCCTTTTCGATGCCGAGCACGCC
>JAGRAW010000456.1 GCA_020434415.1 Bdellovibrionales bacterium | reverse complement strand
GCACCGATTATGTCGCCATTTTGGAATAACAAGCGTCTTCGGTCGCTGGAGAAGTCCCCCTACCAATGGTCGCCCGCCCGCGTCTCGGAAGTGCAGGAATTAGCGGAACCGCCCTCCCCTACCAGAGCGATTCTAGGTAGTCCTCGAGGGCATCGGTTCTCTCCTGGAGGTCCTCCAACACCTTCGCAATTTCATTGGACTCCGATGAGTTCTCCAGCACATCGCGGGCGGTCGCGAGGCAATCTTCAAGCATCACGCGTCCCCTCCCTTTAAAGCGGCGGCCTTCGGTGTTGAGCTTCACTTGTGTGAGAAAGATTGCCGATTTCAGCTCTCGCTTCTGCTCGGCCAGCACATCGGCATCGGCAATTGCGACGGCTCCGCGCTGTAAACGCTCGTCACGGCGGCGTTTTTGCTCCTCCTCCATCGCCTTATCGCGAAGGAGTTTATCGATTTCATAGTCTGTTAGTCCGGAACTGGCGATAATCTCGATGCGCTGCTCTTCTTGGGTGTCCAAGTCTTTGGCGCTGACATGCACGATTCCCTCGGCGTCGACATCGAACGTGACGGCGATGTCAGGAACCCCGCGCGGTGCAGGTCGGACACCCATTAGCTCGAAGCGCCCCAAGGACTTGTTGTTCGGCGCAAAGTCATCTTCACCCTGAAGCACGTGAATGCTGACCTGGGGTTGATTCGGTGCGCTCGTCGTAAAAATCTCCGTCTTTTTTGTCGGAATGGTGGTATTGCGTGGGATGACGGTGTGCATCCTCGCCCCTTGAATCTCGATCCCGAGGCTCAGGCTAGTCACATCGAGCAGGCTCACCCCTTTGACGTAGCCCTGTAGGAGCCCTGCCTGGACTGCCGCACCAAGGGCGACAGCTTCGTCGGGGTCGATAGTGTCCAACGGCTCCTGCTCGAAGATGTCGCGGGCAACCTTTTTTACCGCCGGCATCCGTGTCATCCCGCCAACCAGAATGACGTCGGTGATGTCGCTAGGAGCCAGACCGGCGTCTTCCAGCGCCTGTAGACAGGGATCCTCGATGCGCTTCAACATCGGCGCACAGAGCTCCTCCATCAACTTCCGATCCATCGGCACCTTCATATGCTCCAGGCCCTGCACGAATGGCAGCTCGATGTCGATTTTGGGGCGATCGGATAGATCGTGCTTGGCGTCGCGAGCAGCATCCTTGAAACGCTGAAGGACTTTTCGGTCTTTGGACACGTCGCGCCCGGTCACTTTCTTGAACTCGTCAATCAAGTAGCCGACGATCGCCATGTCGAAGTCTTCACCACCCAGATACGTGTCGCCGTTCGTCGCCTTCACGTCGAACACGCCGTCACGAAGTTCCAGGATTGAAACGTCGAAGGTGCCGCCACCCAAGTCGAACACTGCAATCATTCTGTCGGCCTGGTTGCGTTCGCGAAACGATTTCTTCACTTCGTTTCGCAGCACATTCTTACCGTCGATGATGTTCAGACCGAAGGCAAGGGCTGCAGCGGTCGGCTCGTTGATGATTCTCAGGACATCGAGGCCTGCCAATCGGCCCGCGTCCTTCGTCGCTTGTCGCTGAGAATCGTTGAAGTGAGCCGGAACCGTGATGACCGCACGGCGGCACGGTTCTTTGAGGTAATACTCCGCGACGTCCCGCATCCGAACAAGGACCTGCGATGACACCTCCTCCGGGCTGGTAGGCACTCCGTTGATCTCGACCCAGGCGTCGCCGTTGTCTGCCTCGACAACGGCGTACGGCAGCCGATCCATCGCCTGCTCGACCTCCGGCGACCTGTATTTGCGTCCAATCAGTCGCTTCACCGCAAAAATCGTGTTGAGTCGATTGTTGGACTGCTGCGATTTCGCGGCGTAGCCCACGAGGGGCTCGTTGGTGGCGCTGATGGCGTAGATTGAAGGCGTAGTCGGCTCGCCGTTTTCGTCGCGGATCACGACCGGCCTGCCGTCTTTAATGTAAGCGACGCAAGAGTTTGACGTTCCCAAGTCAATGCCGATGACTTTGCTCATTCCCCAAAAACCCTCTTCACGGTCGGGTCCATCAGCCCCGAACCTGCACTTTTGCAGCCTTACCTGGTGGTTATGCCGGCGGCAGCTCCGGACGTGCCGTACGGGAGATGGGTAGCTAAAACGGTCAGAATCAGGTGCTCTTGCGTAAAAATGTTTTTCATTCGCAACATTTTCGACCAATGCACTCATTAAAGTGAAGCAGGTTTCCACCCTACACCGATGTGAGGCTGAGCACGGGGTTGCCGGCCTGTCGGTTGTGGATGAAGCTCATGATTTCAGACACTTAACGTAACGGCCATCTAGGGTTGTACATGAACGCCGAAACACCAAAAGTAGAATCCCCCGAAAATGAACGCGGGAATGCCATGATCGAGATGGCAATCTGCCTCCCTTTCATCCTGATCATCCTGATGGCCTCAGTCGATCTTGGGCGAGCACTTAACGAGTATCTGACCATCACAAGAGTAGTCTACGAGGCGACTCGCTTCGGGGCGTCGGTCAGCCAACTTGAGGCGGGGGCATTCGAGAGTAACTCCACTGCTCCTGCCGGACACCAGGCGATACGCAATCGGGTGGCTCTATTGCTCGATCGCTATGGGATTCCGCAAGAGCAGGTAACGAGACTGCGGACGGAGTTGGTTAACACCGGAACGCAGTTGGAGGTAAAGGTCGAGATCGATTGGGCGTTCGACGCTATTTTTGCGCAGTTCGACTTTATGGATGCGCTTGGATCGGCCGAGGCCACCGGTCCCTACCTTTATCTGGGCTCTGCATAGCGCAGCGTCCGAAACTCTCGCTGTGCCGATCGTGGGTGTGGGGTGTAGCGGCTGAACAGGCACAGCATCCTGCCGGCAGCGCAGTTGCCGGCAGTGCATTAACGCGTGTTGCATAGGTTATCACCTGTAATGAGACCCTGTACCCTTCGTGCCCCTGACCGCTCGGATCGGGGCGCCACCATGGTTGAGTTCGCCATCGTCATCCCCATTCTACTGATGGTTATCCTCGCCCTTTTCGATTTCGTCCGTTACCTGACCATCCGCGGAATTATGAACAGTGCTGCACACCGAGCAGTTTCCCTTGCGTCGGTAGTCGAAAACCTGGACACCGACTGCAATGCCCTGCCCGACGATCTTCAGGCGGCGTGTGGACCGGCACGGGCTGCCGCGATTCAGCGCGTACTGATGGTGGCACGCGATCTGCCGCTCGATACCCTGGTG
>JAGRAW010000455.1 GCA_020434415.1 Bdellovibrionales bacterium | reverse complement strand
AGATGCGCTCGTGCTGATGCCGACGGGCGGGGGGAAGTCGCTGTGCTACCAGATTCCCGCTCTTATTCGCCCCGGGGTTGGTATCGTCGTTTCTCCGCTTATTGCGCTGATGGAGGATCAGGTATCTGCGCTACGGTCATTAGGCGCGCAAGCAGCTCTATTGAACTCCACCCTGTCCGCACATGAGGCGGCGCAGGTCATCCGCCGAGCAAAGGCGGGAGAACTCGATCTGCTCTATCTGGCACCTGAACGCCTCTTGCAGCCGCAGACCCTAGAGCTTCTTGCTTCGCTAGAGATTGCTCTGTTCGCGATCGACGAAGCGCACTGCGTGTCTCAGTGGGGACACGACTTCCGTCCGGAGTATGCTCAGCTCGGCATACTAGGGGAGCGTTTCCCCGGAGTGCCGCGCATTGCGCTCACCGCGACTGCCGACGAGCCGACGCGAAGCGATATCGTGAATAAGCTTGGGCTACCCGCAGCTCGTCTGTTCATCAGCGGCTTCGATCGGCCGAACATCAGCTATCACGTCGGACTGAAGCAAAATGCGATGCGGCAACTGCTTGATTTTATCCGTAGTCGACACCCCGGCGAGGCCGGTATCGTCTACTGTCACGCGAGAAAGCGTGTCGAGGAGATTGCAGAGATGCTGCAGCGTGAAGGCATTCCGGCGCTGCCGTACCACGCAGGATTGGACGACCGCACCCGCAGCGAGCATCAGCGCCGCTTCATTCACGAAGAAGGTCTGGTCATGGCTGCGACCATCGCGTTCGGTATGGGAATCGACAAACCGAACGTGCGTTTCGTCGCCCATCTTGATCTCCCCAAGAATATCGAAGCCTACTATCAAGAGACGGGAAGAGCAGGCCGTGACGGCCTCCCCGCCACGGCCTGGATGGTCTATGGCCTGGCCGATATCGCCCGACTGCGGCAGTTGATTCAGTCTGGCGGCGCCGGCGAGGAGCGAAAGCGAATAGAGCAGCAGAAGCTCACCGCCCTTCTTGGCTACGCCGAGACAACTTCCTGCAGACGACAGGTGCTGCTGAAATACTTCGGAGACCGGCACGAGGGGAACTGCGGCAACTGTGACGCCTGCCTTGAGCCGATGGAGAGTTGGAATGCGACGGTTCAAGCTCAGCAAGCGCTTTCCGCTGTCTACCGGACCGGCCAGCGTTTCGGTGCCGCTTACCTGGTCGATGTGCTCATGGGAGTGGATACCGAGCGCATTCGTAGTTTCGGCCATCATCGTCTGCCGACCTTTGGCGTCGGTAAAGACTTGGATCGCAACACCTGGATGGGAGTGTTCCGTCAGCTCGTAGCAAAGGGACTATTGGGCGTGGACATCGAAGGATACGGCGGCTTCTATCTCACGGAAGACAGTCGACCGGTCATAAAAGGTGAGTGTGAACTGACGCTTCGCCGGGACACAATTCCGACGAAGCGCTCGGGCTTAAAATCCCGACCACCAGCAAAAGCACAAGTCAACCTTTCGAACGAACAGCAACAGATCTTCGACCGACTGCGCAACCGACGTCTGGAGCTTGCACGGGAGCTGAATGTGCCGCCCTACGTGATCTTCCACGACCGTACGTTGAAGGAGATGGCAGAACGGCTTCCGCAAAACGACGCGGAGCTACGCTCAATCAGCGGTGTCGGGGAGCGAAAGCTCGAGCAATACGGACGCGTCTTTCTGGAAGTACTGCGGAGCGAGTGAGCCGCATAGCCAAAGGCTCGAGCTTACCTAACCTGCTAGTCTTACAGTCTGCGCACCCGCACACCTTGGGTGCCACCACCGACAAATTTGCTTCTGGAAGGAGCGGCAATTCGAGCTGAAGCAGAGCCCGCCGAGCTTCAGCGCTCGGGCAACCGGCGCTTGGACTGACTGCTCGGCGGAGTTCGACCAGCAAACCTTTTGAAACGGCTGCCTTGCAGCGGCGGGGCAGTACTATTGCCGTCCGGACTACAGAAGCGCCTATTAGACTCCAACTTCCCGTGTCTACCGACGCTCAGCATCCGCGATCAGCGTCACTCAGCAGCTGCTCCGAGCATGATCTGAAGCCGAAAGTAGGCTCACAGGAGTTGGAATGAGGTATGCTTTCAGGCAATTGAACCAATGGCACTTACCCAGCCGGAGCAATCTACCAGACCGTAACAACAGACATCTTGCTTGCACGAATGAGCCGCTCAAAGGGGGGTATCCTCGGCACGAGCGACGCAGCAGCTGTCAGAGGTCATAACTGCTTAGTATCCTGGAGGGAAATTTGGGACGAAAGCTCCTGCTGCTGATTTGTGCTTCGATCGTAGCGTTCGCTGCTGCAGGCTATCGCTTCACGCCGTCTCTAAAGCGATATCTGTTCGCCGATAGTTGGCTAGGCCAATATTCGGTCTCCGCCGATACTCCCGAGGAAGTGCCAGCCTATGATGAGGTTGGCGAGGTTTGGCAGTATTCGACTCATGAACGCGGAAGCACGAGCTTCGGCGAGCGGCTCGCGGAAGCGGCGGAAGCGCAGACGGGAGTTACGGTCGGCTACGACCCTTCTTACGCAAAGATCTCTTACCCCGGAGGAGACGTCGATCAGCGAACCGGTGTCTGCACCGATGTCGTTATCCGCGCGTATCGTGCGTTGGGTATTGACCTTCAAGAAAAAGTGCACCTCGATATGAAGGAGCACTTTGCCGTATATCCGAAGCTCTGGGGACTTTCTCAACCAGATACCAATATCGACCACCGGCGCGTGCCTAATTTGATGCGCTACTTCTCGCGACACGGCTCCGTTTTGCCACTGAGCGAGGATCCATGCGCATATCGGACCGGTGATATCGTAACCTGGGACCTAGGTAGCGGGATGACTCACATCGGCATCGTTGCTCGCACCACAAGCGACTGCCGCAAAAGCACTCCGATGATTCTCCACAACTTTGGACAAGGCACCAAGCGAGAGGACGTACTCTTCAACTGGCGCATCATCGGACACTTCCGCTACGAGCCGCCAACACCTAGCGGCACGACGAGCGATTCTCCTCCAAGCGAAACCAGCGCAAACCGCGGTAAGCTCCAGGAGCCGAAGCTCTCCAAACCTCTGGACACCCAATCAACCCCGCGTCCCCGCCGGTAACTCCGCCTCCCACCGCACGGAAACTCCTCCGTAACCCTAACGACGGAGAGTTCGACCTGTGGCTTTTGCACAGCAATCCCGAATAGGACAATCCCGGAAGGACAATCCCGGACAATCCCGGACACCCA
>JAGRAW010000454.1 GCA_020434415.1 Bdellovibrionales bacterium | reverse complement strand
CGCTCATGTTCCCCGATTATGTTTCTAGATTCCTTTCGTAGTCTCTTTCCCCCGAGGGTCATGCTTCGGGCAGCCATGGTCGTCGTGCTTCTATGAAACGAATTAATCTTTTACCGCTGCTCGCATGTTTTCTGTTCTTACTCGGCTGTGACTCTTTTCACTCTGGAGGCGGGAAAGACGAAGGCAAATATCTCCAGCGAGGCTACGAGGCATCACTTAAGCGACACCTCAAAGACATTGCGAATGCGCAGACCGAGTATTTCAAGAAGAACGCGCGTTATTTCGAATGCGAAACAGCGAATTGCCTGAAATACGCGCCTAATCAACCCGCCGCTAATCCACGATGTCATGCGCTCTAACCGGTAGTTCTGACGAAAGCGTTCCAAATGAACGAAAACGAGATAGTAGCTGTATTCATCTTGAGCATAGGAGCGGTTGTATTTTCCGGATGGTATTTCTTTTATCGACCAGTTGTCCGGTATTACGATAGTGGGTTCCATCAGGCGTGGAAGGAGTTTGCGGATTTGAAAGGGCTCAGGTTCGTCCTTCACGGCTCTTCAGAGTCCTCTGACGTTCTCTTTCCGGGACCACCCGGCTTTCCTGCTGTCGTGGGTCTACGAGCTGAGCATCGGCAGTTTGAACTTAGAGCGACGCTCGAGGGCAACGACACTATCGAATTTGCGCCACAGCGCGGGCACTCCCCACCTGTCACTGTCGCTCGTGTTTACTTGAGTCGTCCAGAGTTCGCTGGCAGTTTGATCACTCGAAAAAATCGTTCGTTTCTCGCTTCGCTTCTTGCCCCGACACCCACTCTCACTGGAGACCAGATTTTTGACAAAGAGGTATCAATAGTAAGTGCCGAACCAAACAGAATTCTGTCGGTGCTTGGTACCGCGGAGCGTGATGCGATTCGGCAGTTGATTAGGAGTTACGCCCAAATGGGAGCGGATGTGGGGCTAGAAGATACGAGCGTGTTCTTCTACCAAAAAGGATTAGTTTCATCGGCAAACCGACTTGCGAGAATATTCGAAGATCTGATGGGCATTGCTGAAGTACTGGACCCCTACGACCGTTAGTTGGCTTGGCGCACGGTGCGATTTAGGGCCTGCGTCAACAAGAGCGATAAGTGCGGGGAGCGCGCGGTGGAACGCCAAGCGGTGCTTTTGTGTTCCCTGCGCATCGACGACAGCAGCGAAAGATCGCCTTCTATCGCTGCGGCCTAGAGACTACTACATGCCCTTATGCCGCCGGGACAATATATATGCCGCTGCGGGTAGCACAGCATCCAACAGCCGTCAGCGCCGCTCATCCGCCTTGGCTCCGGATAGGGCACAGCGAAAGACAGATTTCGCCCTAACAGCGCAGAGCTCAAAGCAATCGGGTTTGTCGACGACGAATCGGCCATGCTCGTCGCAAACTGAAGAAGGCCCTGCATTCCTTTTTCGACAATCTGCCAGCTAGACTGTGTCCGTTGGAATCGCTTACGTCGCATTCCCCGCTTGAGTCGGGTCTTCCAGCAGTTGGCTGAAGATGCTCAGAAGTGGTACAGCACCCCCAACTCTACTTCCACCGCAAAGTCTTCACGAGCAATCGGACTGTCTTGCACATCGCTGCTATAGTATTCAAATTCCAGGCCGGATACGAATTGAATATGCTCGCTGACAAAGCGACGGTCGACAAGGCGCAGACCGGAGGAGCGGTATCCCCCATCCAAATCCGTTTCCGCAAGGCCGGATGTGATAGCCTCTGATGCGGTAATGCCGAAGTCTCTATTCAGGTTATGACCGTCGCCAAATGTGGCATAGAGAAAAGCTTCCGTTCCACCGCCATCCTGTCGGTCACCGAACCGGTGCCCGGCAAAGATGAACCCTAGTGTACCGAAATCGCTATCGCCTACAGAGATCCGAGTGCCGACATAGTTGCGCCACTCCCCATCGAACGCATACCTGACCTCACCTGTCCCCGTGAATTCATCATCCCTCTCATCAAGGCCGTCCAGCCGGCCGTCATCAGAATCATCTGCCTCACGTTCACCATCCAGACCCAAATCGACCTGCACGTACCATCGATCCTCCGGGCGAGTTGTCCATGAAAGTTCCAGCCCCTCCCAAGAGAAAAGGTGGTTTCCCGTCCTCCATTGGACGGCCCCGGCCGGATCCAGTTCAAACTCATATTCGTCCGAACCAGCGTAGGCGGTTTCATATTCAACCCCCACGCCAAGAGCGACTCCCCAGCCACCACCTCGGGTAAAGTCCGGTGTGAATGGCAGAGGAAATAGAGGTGACCTCTCCTCAGCGTGAGCCTCTGACGGCACCTGTGTCCCCACCTCGGCATGAGCCGCTGTCAGATTGAGGGCAGTCATCACCGCTACAATAGTTGCCATCGGTGTAAGTTTTCTCATAGGGCTTCTCCGGTTTTTCGCTGAGAGTGTCGCAGGATCCTTCGCCATCAGGACTTATACGGCAGCCGCGGTGATACCTTACAAATCAGTTCAAAGGGACGCCTCAATTGCCGAGCATTGCTTCTGCTGAATGCGTGACCGATAGCCAAATGCCGGGAATCACACTGGACTGACGCAGCGAACTGTCCGCTGGTGGTAGAGGTCGGCAAGCCTGCCCTGGTTGATCATGCACTTGAGGCCTAAGACTACATCCTTGCGATGCGGCTCAAGAATCTTGAGGAGATACGCAGCGTCGGTGCGGACCTTGCGGTGCAGGACGACTGTCACGGACAATTAGCTCGGTCGTACGAGTCTGATCCTGTTTTGTGGAGGCGGCTTTATGAGTAGCAAGAAGATGGATCGGACGGACGGGACATTTTGTGATAAACGTTTACCGAGATGCCTGAGTGGCCGGAATAAGCCCTTCAGCCAAAGCGTTACACGGCTCCCTCAATCGCCTATGTCTAGCAAGAGCACCACTAACCTGATAGTCGACTCGCTTGCATTCGCTGGTTTCGCCTTTCTTACTTCGACGGGAATTGTACTTCACTATTTATTGCCTCCGGGCAGTGGCCGCAGTCTCGAGCTATGGGGTCTGTCCCGACATGACTGGGGAGATATCCATTTCGCGACTGCAGTTGCGCTATTTTTCGTGCTGAGCGTGCATCTGATACTGCACTTCAAGTGGGTCACTTCGGTTGTTGCGGGACGCGACAAGAGCTCGTCCGGATGGAGGCTGTTGCTCGGTCTTGTTGCTGCGCTCGCAATTATTGCTCTTGCGGCGGCCCCGTTGGTTTCCCCAGTGACGAATA
>JAGRAW010000453.1 GCA_020434415.1 Bdellovibrionales bacterium | reverse complement strand
CACCTTGAGTCCTGCCGATTGTGCCCACAGGACTGCGGCGCCTGCACGCCCGTCTGTGGTGACTTCCTGTGCGATCCTGGGGAGAACATCACGAGCTGTCCCGGAGACTGTTCGTAGTTGCGCTCGGTGTGCAGGGGGGCAGGAAACGCAGGCGTTCTTCCAGGCGCGGTCATCTGCGGGTTCTTACCGGTACCGTCTGGATGAAGAACTCGACGTCGGCGAGGGCGCCACAGGCGCCGAGGTCAAAGCCGTCTTGTTGAGATCCGATGGCAGTCACCGGGGAGTCGCCATGACGACTCAGCGCGGTGACGAGCTGCTCGAGGCGCGGCGTCGTGAGCCCCCGGGCGCCGCGGCGACTCACGGCCCGTCCCAGACGAGCGCCAGCTCAGGCGGCTGGTCGATCACCGGCGCCAGCGCGCGGTCGAGCATGCCGTTCATGCGCTCGCAGCTGACCTCGGCGCGGTAGCGGCAGCCGTGCACGCGGCCCCTCGAGGTAGTGGTCGTCGTGCTCGTCGTTGCGCGCGTGGCCGGCGCACACTGGGTCGTTGGAAGGGGGCACCGGGGCTCATTGGGGGGCGCGTGAATCGGATGCAGCCTCCGTCGATCTCGCTTCACGATCGAAGCTCTGACGCCGTCTCCTTACACGCGACTACTACGGACTCTTCGCGCTGATCACGTCGCGCGCCCCTTCAAGGATTCCCTTCAATGGCTCCATCACGGACGCGTCGCCATCCGCCTGGCCGCAGATCCACTCCGCGAACGCCTCCTTCTTCGTAGCGTCAGGTGCGCACAGATAGACCAGGGTGGAGAAATCAGCGGTCGACAGCAGCGGCAACACCTTCTTGAATGAAGACGTGTCTACTGTGAGTTCGTCGAACGGGTACCGAGACAACGCATATGCGCCGGCTGCGACTGCTGCTTCTCTGATTGCGGCCGAGAAACAGGCTTCGATCACGAACGGCCAGCGCTTCTCCTGGATGCCAACCTTCCTCATTACATCTTCGAATTCGTTCGTGGGTTGCAGTCGGCACCAGTGGGTTCCATTCTCCTTGTTCAGGACCCACTTACCGCCACCATCGAGACGGCTGTTTACATAGAGTTCTCTCCCTTCATAGTCATTATCCACAAGACACAGCAGGTGTCTTCCTGGTGCAAGCAGGCCAAGCGCTGTGCCACGTGCGGCCAATGTCTTCATCTTCGAGGTTCCGTCACATGACTCGATCTTGAACGGGATCTTACCCCCGATCAGAACGTCCCAAGCCTTCTGGAAAACAAGCTTATCGGTGACACCTTCGACAAACAATACGGGCTGAGATGAGTCGGCAATTTCCGCGCGCAGGGAATCGATCTCGGCAGCGAGCTCCTTCATCTTCGCGTCTGCATCCTTGAGGAGAGGGCTGATGAGCGCGAGGTGAGGAAGCTCGCCCATCAGTTCACTGGGAACGGTGCTGTCCTCTACAACGTGTGCCTCGGACGTAGGGCTCGCGAGTTCTCCCCGTATCGCTCTACTGACGAAGAAGCGCTTCGTGCCACCGCCCGCCGAATTGAAGAATGCCGGGCTGTGGCTCGTGGCAAAGATCTGAATGTTCTTTGAGTGTGCGAGCTTCTTGAAGTACTCAGCCTCTGCGATTGCACTGGCGAGTTCCAGTGAGTTCTCTGGCTCTTCGAATCCCCAAACGTGGAATGGGGCACTCTGTTCTGAGTCCGCCAAGAACTTCAGAATCGCAGGAATGTGGCGCACCTGGACTCCGTCCCCGCGCTGCAACGTGAGGGAATACCCATCTGCGTCGTCCGGATTGGTGCGAGTCTCGAAGTCAAGAGATCTGAAAAGGTCTCTGAGATCCGTGGGTGGAGAGATCGTGCTCGCGAGACCGATGAGCGCTGCGAGATCGTTGGTCAGCGTAGACGTTCGAACCTGAACCTCCTTCGCAAATCCATCGAGAGACTTGACGAACTCAGCGTCGGCCGAAAGAACTGAGTATAGTCGGCTGAGTAGCTGCTCGAATATCCTCCGATCCTTGATGGCTGGAACGTAGTGGAAGTGGATGTTATTGAGGAATCTAGTTAGGTACTTCAGTCTACTCGGGTCAGATATCGATGAAGTCTGACTGAACTGCTCACCTGTCGTGATACTCCAGAGCTTACGAACGTAGAAGCTTGCCCCAAGGGACTTCTTCCATTGCGAGGGCACATTGAAGATGACCTTTACTGCGACGAACTTCTTGGCGTTGGTGAGCTTGTCTGCTTCGTGTCGTCGCGCGTGGCAGAGGTCCATGGCGAACTTGAACGGAATTCCCGGGTTGGTTTCGCCGTTGAAGAACAGGTTGAGGGCGCGGAGGTAGTTCGACTTCCCAGAGTCATTGCGACCAAAGAAGATCGTCAAGTCCTCAATATCGGAGATCGTCTGCTTGTAGAGCGAGCGGAAGTACGAGACCTCCAACGAGTGGATCAGTCGCATCGCGGAATCCTCGGTTCTTTCCGTGAACTCGCCCAACGTGGGCTGCACATCGGCGTCCTTGAACACTATCCCCATCAGGGAGCACGACGCGATGACAGATGGCAGGTAGTCAGTAGCGCGTGATCACATCACCCGACAGGGGTGATCTGCCCGTCGGTCGGCATTCACGTCCTTACGACATCGGCATCATCAAGCCCTGTATTCGTCGGCTCGCAGCCAATGCCCAATTCCGACCGCAAGTCCTGGTCCCGTCCTGATCGTGGCGAACCGTTCCGAGGCCGACGTCTACGCGCGGGACGATACCGCTCGGTATTGATCGCAGGCCGCTCGGAGTTCGGTAGCGACCGCATGAACGAGAACTAACCCCAGTGTTCGCTTGGGTTGATCCGAGGTCTTGAAACCTGGATCCGGCTCTGATCTGCTGGCTGCATGGCAGAAGCGCACTCGGTCGAGCTGCGGGCACGTGCGGTCGCAGCGTACGAAGCCGGCGTTGGCAGCTACCCCCAGGTCGCCGCCCGGTTCGCGGTCGGCGAGGCATCGGTGAAGCGCTGGGTGCGCCTGCATCGCCGCGCTGGCGTTCTCACGCCGTCGCCCAAGGCTGGCGGCGTGCCCTCTCGGATCTCGCTCGGCGATCTCGAAGCGGCCTTGGCGGTCATTCGTGACGCGACGGCTGGCGAGATCACCGCCGAGTTCAACCGCACGCGCCCTCGCCGCGAACGGGTACACGTCTCGAGCATCAAGCGCGCGCTGCGCCGACACGGCTACGTTGTAAAAAAAAGCGCCGACGGCCGTTGGAGAGTCTACGGCCGGACGTCGTCGCAAAGCGTGCGGCCTA
>JAGRAW010000452.1 GCA_020434415.1 Bdellovibrionales bacterium | reverse complement strand
GCACGTTGCTACATGCTCCCGCACTTCATCGACCACTTCCGACCATGAGTGGGCGTTTTCAACGCCAGGACACCCGACAGTCAGTTCCTCCAAAACCCAACGACCCATTTCCATATCCCTTCCTGTTTGGGGTACATCCTCCACCGCGGAGGGGTAAAGGCTGGCGCAAAACCTTCTGTGCACTCTCCAGCCAAACCGCAGACCACCGCGTACGAGCGTCTGCGAACGCTGGAGTACCAATCTCAATCACCAAAAGAAGAAAGAACGCGAAATAAGCGCAGCATTTACCTAAATTTCTCAGACATGCCAGGCGCAGAACGGTCTGCAGTCCTTATGGCCTCCCACTGGAACCGGGTTACTTTTTAATACCCCCCCTTCGGCAGAGCTCTCGCTGAAGACCTCTCGCCCTGGCTCCCGCGCGCTGGAACCGGGTTCCTCCGAAATACCCCGCGAACAGCGCTTGCCCCGCTCGCTTGGCTCATCCCACAGCCCCTTTCAGGCCCTGCGGCCCCTCCTGGTGGCGCGCATCGGGCCCGGCCCACCTTGGAACCCCACCTTGGCCACCTGGGAACCGGGTTACTTTTTATTGTCTGCCCGGCCGATCTTCCCAACCGACCCTGATAATGGGTGTCCAATCTTGGAGTCGCAATCTTGGAGTACAATCTTGGAGGTCCACGGCGAATCTTGGTAGTGGCAGCTCGGAACCGGGTTATTACCTAATGCACAGCACTAACAATACCGTGTGTTTTTATGTTGGTTCATCCGACTCCAGCGGCCATCGGACGTTAGGAGGGGAAACCACCGGACCCTAAACTCCCGCTAGCTCGCCTTCTCTTTGGGTCCTATTGGAGAGTCACGAAGGCACGAGGATGGACTATTTCAGCCATGGCTAGGCCGGTGGGGATCGTCTTTCTGCCTCTGCGTCGACAAAGGCTTGAAGACGCTGTGCTTCCGAAGTTGACGCACCGGCCTTCACTTTGGAGGCGGCCCGTCCGATACCCGAGAAAAGATCGATTTGGGCCTGAAGGACCGGAGCAAGAACACTACCCGCCACAATAGCCGTCATCCAGCCAAAAAACATCGCACCTAACAGCCCTACAATTGCGGGAAAGATAACAGCCTCTGAACTCACAAGCTGTGACTGCAAGAAATAAATAAAGAAGCAGAGCGTGGCTATACGGAAGATAAGAACCGTCAGCCAGTTGGAACGGTACACGAAAGACGTTCCGTTACTCCGCCCGCAGTGTTTGCACGAAATCTCCCTCGGCGCCAACCGAACGGAATACACCGGACAGCACTTCGGCAAGCGATACTGACATCCGGAACATTTCACCGATTTCAAAAACATGCGAACTACTCCTGGTCACTTTAGCTCTTGGATAACTCGACGGGCTACCCAAAGAGCTTGAGCAGCAGGGAGCGAATTCGCACAGTTTGATCGAGATGGAGACAGCCACAACCTGTAGGAGGAAGCAAAAATGACATCATTCCAGCGTAACGGAGGCATCGGCCTCTCGACCGCAGAGGCAAGAGCAATATGCCCCGCTGGGTCCGCGCAGCATCTCTCAAATGGAGCGATGAAACTCGGCAGCAAGCAACACCGTGCGGCCGCCGCAAGTTTGGTCTCGGGGAACGATGACAACACGCGAGAAGCCGAACCCAGCTAACAGCCGCTGATATTCAGCGGGCTCGAGACTCGAGTGGTAAACCTCAGCTCCATTCACTGTCCCGAGCACCTCTCCAGCCCGATCACCGATAGTCATCAGCAGAGCGCCTCCAGCTTTCAGATGCCGACAGAACCGCTCAAGTGTCGTTCGCTGCTCGTCCGGACTCAAATGGAAAAAACTATCCCAGGCGATGATCCCATCAAAACTCCGGGCCAATTGCAGCTCCCGCATATCCATGAGGATCCAGCATTCATCCGGAAATCGTTCTCGAGCAATCTGAAGCATCGCCCTCGAAGCATCTACTCCGGTATAGGAGAATCGCTGCTGGATAAAGTACTGTGCAATTGGGATCCCTGCACCGCAACCAACGTCGAGCACCGTAGCCCCATCCGGAAGGCACTCGGCCAAGCGTTCAATCCAGCTTTTCTCGATAAACTTTCCCTTACGTTGGAAATCCCAAGCGCTCGCGTTCTCCTCATACGTGAGGACATTCCGAGCGTGAATTTCGCGAAAAGTAGGCATACAGCACATTGAGACGGAGCATTGGAGCACCTCCTTTCTGCTCCCTTACATAGCATTCACCCGCAGACGCCAAGGGGGGAAGGAAAAGCAGCCGCCGGGAACCAATTGGAATAACCTCTGGTCCCGGCGGCAGTGCCGCTACGCACTGTTTGCTCCTCCGTCACCGTGTTCTAGGATACTACGGCGGCGGCGATCTGCTTCCCATACTGAAGCGCTTCATCCCAGGTCACACTGCGCATGCGACTTGATCCACCGATGTTCTCGCGCCCACCGCATCCTGCCGGTTTCAACGTCGGATAGACCGCACGAAGACCCATTGGGCCGAAGGCCCGCGTTGCGGACTCGAGACTACGGCAAACAAAGCTGCACGTACCTTCGCCAGTCGGACCGCCAATAAAAGCTATCAGGATGGGTGCATGCTCAAGCCAGGCACGGTAGTAGGCAGAGTTACGGCCATACGTTGACAAATCTGCAACCATCACGTCTTCAGCAACCCGCTTACTTCTAACGCCAAGTACGTGCTCGAGACGAAGCTGTTGGCTCGCAACGGCTGAGTTAACCACTTCGTCAACTTGCGAACTCAGCAAAGAACGCCAGCGGCTTACGCCTTCATACCAGGCGAACCAGTCCTCACTGGTAGGATGCGCCTGCTGACGAAATGCAAGGACCAAACGGCCCGTCATAGTATCCACCAGCTCCAAGGCCCGATCCGGATCCAGATCGACGGTATTGATCATCTCGGCAACGTGCAGCAAATTCTGCCGCATATTCAGCCTCATATCGGCCGGAGCATTCGGAAAACGATCTGCCAAACTCGGATGCGGCAGCACTCCTGCAAGCGCAGCCATTGCGAACGTTGCATCCTCGTCAGGAAACCCGGTGGTTACGAATCGCGGATCCTCGCGCCGGGCCCCATAGTGATCCCGATATGCTCGGACGGCCACGCCCTCGAGGTGGCTATACGGGCCGTGATGATCCATTTCGAGATCGTCCACCACGCTTTCTGAGCCAAAGGAGCACTCGATGGGACAGAAGCCCCGGTCTCTCAAGCGGCGCGCCTCAGCAACGGTCCCGGCCAACTCAATTTCAGGTCGGACCGACACATCGAGA
>JAGRAW010000451.1 GCA_020434415.1 Bdellovibrionales bacterium | reverse complement strand
CCGTCATTTTCGCTACCATATTCGTCGTTGGAAGCATTCTGGAGGCTCTCGAATTTACGGCGAAGGTAAGAGACCTGACGACGCTCCGCATCCGTAGCGTTCGGACCTACGGACGCGAGCAGCTCGCGATCGGTGATGTACCCGTTCTTGTCGAAGTCAAAACGTGAAAACTTGTTGTGCAAATCGTTTAGCGCACTTCGCCCGACTTCAGCGTCTCGAAGATAATCCGCAACTTCTAAGCCAAAGCTTGCGATATCATCTCTCGACAGAGAAGATGTGTCGCTTCCAGAGTCATCACTGCGAAAGAGAGCAATCTTATCTGCATATTTGTAGAGGCCGGCGATCACCTGGGCCTCCTTGCCAGAATATTTGTGGCTTTGCGCTGCCAGGGCGAGTTCCTTCTTGCCCAGTCGATTGTCTCCATCCGCATCCAACTCGGTGAACAAGCGCTGTGAGATCGAGCTGAACTCGTGAAGCTCTATGACCGGTGCTGTTGCCGTGCGCCGCTCTGGCGCGGGAGCTGCTCGGTTCACTCCGAAAACAACGTCTTGGTCTTTGCTCATCGCTCTCGCGTGCTCGCTGACATCCGAGAGACTAAGCGTCTTTTGTGGATCAAGTTTTGGGAGGGGTGACGGAGCTTCCGCAACTCTATCGCGCACATCGACGAAGTCACGATACCATGTCTCTACCAATGCTCTTTGATGTTGGTTTAAAGTTGGATTTCTTCGGGCTTGCTCAAGGTCCTCGATGGACAGTGTGCGACTCCGATCAGTGTCAAGCTTCACGAACGTGCTCTCGGCAAGCTTGACGAAATCATGGGGGGTGAGTCTTGGGAGGGTCTGGCGCTGAGCTTGCTCATTCTGCGCTTGCTGGGGTCTTGTCCCCTGGTCCGGCAATTGCGGTGGCGAATCGTTTTGTGAGGGTTGCCCTTGCAGAGCACCGCGCATCACTTCCGGCAAAACAGCCGTCGCTTGTTTTACTATCGCCTGTAGCACTTGCGAGTCGCTTGCGCTCGTACCCAACTGCTCAACGACCTCTAGGCCTTGCCGCATCAAGGTATTGCCGGGAAGCTGATCCCAATCGCGCTGCAGCAGCTGAAGTGATCTTCTCTCTTCAGCCGTAAGCGTCTCCCGAATCGGCAGCATTCCAGGAACTTTCGCTGTCCGAATGCGCTCATCAATTGCAAGACGTAGACTGATATCTCCCTTAGTTATGCTTTCTCGCCCCGCGAAGAGCGAATCCAGAAGTCCCGAATTGCCGGCAAGTGAACGGAGTTCCGCTGAGAGATGGAAGCTGAGGTTTTCGGCGTTGCCGCCTGCTTGAACCGTTCCAACTATGCCCGGTGTGCTGCCCGGAATTGCCGGCATCACTTCCGCGGACAGATCTAGTGCGAGGCCGAATACCTTTTCAGCAGTTCTAAGGCCTTCAGTTGCAAGCTTCTGCCCTTGGTGCCTGGCATCGACTCCATTGGGGTCTTGTCTGGGCCGCGAGACTACACTCGGACCGTTTCCCATTCTCTTGAACTCCGACCTCGACAGCAGCGCTGCCACACAAACCTGACTATTTTACTATTGTGCGCCATTCTAGAAATTGCGCGGCATGTTCTAGAGCCATGACAGCTCGTCCAGAATACCGAGTCCTACAAACGGAGTAGGACGGCTTCAGAAAGAGTATTCACTCTGCCACTAAACTGCTGACTCAAGAGCCCAAGAAGACGGAGAAGACGGGACACCCAATGATTTGAGCACGAGACACGAGAGACACGGTACACCCAATGATTCGAGAGCCGCTCATTAACTGACGCGCTCAAAGACAGGACACCCAATGTCCCGTGGCGATTTAAGCTGCTGAATTTTTTAAACTTTCAATCGGCGTCTATTGGGTGTCCCGATCCCTTTTGAATGCCGTCGGGAACTGGCTGAAGTAGTTAAGAGCGAACTACGTGGAGCAACACATGCCTTCGCTGGTGATACAGTAGCTGTGGGACGTCGCTTTTTATGCCCTGTATCCGCGACTGTACCGGGAGTGCTACGCGCTGCCCTCTGCATTACCTGCAATTAACCGCTTGGCGCTCGTGGACAAAATCCAAAGCAGACATCGCGAAGATCTTCGACGGATCGAGGAAGCAAGCGATCGTGGCAAGCAGACCCTTGGCACTCCTTGCAGCAAGAGCAGTAACGAACTATTGCTTCAGGTTTGTGATCGCATTGGAGGTTGATCATCAAGCACCGTTCGGTTTCCCTCCTGGGATTAGACTTAACAATCCCATTCCTCGTTTTTTGCCTGCCGGCTCAAAGTACCCGACGCTCCCCACACCTGACGCTCACGGCGCCAAGCTGTTGTGGTAAGAGCATTTGTGCGAGCAAGTCGGCAAGGCGCGCGAATATCAGGAAGAGATCACCAAGTCCCGAAAGTTCTCCCTGAACTGCTCCAGAGTGATGTCGATGGTTCCTTTGGTTGTACCATCCGTACCGCCCCAAGGGTTTCTGATGCGAACAGTGCCACCATCTGGGCCTGTCGGGTCGAAGTCTAACACGGTGTAAGCATGAGCTCTGTAGAAGCCATCCTTGGTAGTTTCTCCCCCTTCCTGCTGCCGTCCTATTTTCGCCGGGGTGTTGGCGGTTATCGGAGCTCCGCGATCCAATGCCCGCTGTAGTGTGCGAGATAAAGCCTCACGCTCGCACGCTTCAGTCATTGTCCTGCTACTTTCCTTGGCGGTAAGTAACTCTAATGTTTGACTTGTAAGTCCCCCGCCGTCTGCGCCCTCGGCAGGAGTCAGACCTCGTGGTTCGGCATCCATATCTTGGCGATACTTGCCATAGGCTTTCTCCAAAATGATCGGCCAAGTGCCTGTATCACTACCGGCATTGTACAACCCCATTTCTGCTTCGGTGGGCGCATTTACCGTCACGGAATGGCTCCGGTCCCCTGGAAAACGTACGGTATAGGTTCCGTTTCGATTGTCGCGAATCATGTTCTTTATAGCAGCCGGCCGCTCGTCTGCTAGTGCTGCCACCGCTGCAAGAAAGTAACAATTGCCAATGGTCCCCTGACGCACGGCATTTGGAGTTATGTCGAACTCAGGGCTGTGGGGATGCGCGTAAAGGTCGTAGCAAACGCCCTCCTGCTGACTACGCTGAGTGCGGTAGGCAATGCCCAAGGTATCGAGCACAACTTCGCGCCGAGCACCATACGAACCCTGAAATTTTTCTATATCTTTCTTGCTTATTCCATAATTCGCGGTGCCATTGCCGTCGCTAGTAGCATTTTGTAGACTTTCGAAATTTTGGTGAAGATAAGCT
>JAGRAW010000450.1 GCA_020434415.1 Bdellovibrionales bacterium | reverse complement strand
CTTGTTTCCTCCGCAGCGCTCCGTCAAGCATGCGGTTTAGAATATCGGGATAGAGCACCCGGGGATTGGACTTCTCCCAAAGATAGTATGCCATCGAACCGGGAATCGGATTCAGCTCATTGAAGTAGAGCGAGCCCGTGGCGGTATCGACCATAAAGTCGAATCTCGCGCAGCCGCCGCTCGCGAGCGCTCGGTAAAGCGTTGCTGCATGGTTGGAAACAGCTTGTTTGATTGCCGGATCCAAGTCTTCCGGATCGATCACCCGCGTCAACCCCGCCATCCCTTCCAGCCGCTGACCGGAGGATTTCGAGCCTCCCTTCCCCTTACCACCGCGCAGATACTTGTCTTCGAAGGTTAGGACTCCTTTGCTTGCTACCGGCACCTCGGTCACCGAGGCAATGCAACCTTCACGCTCATCTTCGAGCACGGACACGTTCACTTCGAGCAAGGAGGAAATGCACGGTTCAACAAGAGCCGCGTAGTCGTGTTCGAAAACCTTGGCAAGCGCACCATCCAGACCGGCTTGATCCTCGGCTCTACCCACCGCCACACTCGAACCAAGATTGACCGGCTTGACGAACAACGGAAACTTCGCGAGCTCCGGCTGCGACAGAATGCGATCCCGCACTGCGGCAAGACTTCGTTGAGCTTCTTCCTTGCGAACAATCACTCCAGGAAGCACCGGCACGCCGTGGGCTTGCGCTACCGCTTTGCACAGATATTTATTCATCGCGACGGCCGATGCCAGAACTCCGGCCCCCGTATAGGCGACATCAGCCATTTCGAACAACCCTTGGATGCAGCCATCTTCACCGAATTGACCGTGAAAAATCGGCATGAAGATATCGACCGGTATATGGTCGTCGCCGCTACTGAGCAACTGCTTGAGCTTACCTCCGGAAGAGCGCACCGTCAGTCCGCCTACGCCCGGCAGTGGGAGGAGTGTGACCTCTTTTACTTCCGAGAACGACTCCGGAAGCCTTTTGTAAAACTCCTTATTTTGCAGCGCTTCGCCGGTGAACCAGCGACCTCGCGGCTCAATGTATACAAGCAGCACCTCGTACCGCTCAGTATCAATCGCAGCGGCCGCTTCTAGCCCTGTGATGATACTAATCTCGTGCTCGGCTGAACGACCGCCAAACAACACCGCTACTCGTTTTTTGCCCGGAGCCATAGAGCCTTACCTGCTAAAAGTTATGGAGCGTTTCCTGCTGAGAGTTTCGAATTTTGAGTTCAGTCCGGACGGGCAGTACGCTCAACTAAGCGCTGCCGTGCCTTTCGCTGATAGGTTCTTTTTACCTAGCATAATCACTCCCGCTAATCGAGACACGTGTCCTTTTTTTGCTTCTCTGCTTTCTGGGCCGAAGGTCGCTCGGAGACAAAAGACGCTCCGGCAGGGACCCTTTTAGGGACGCGCTCTGGCCAGAAGTTTCTGTATGCCGTTATAGCTGTATGCCGTTATAGGTGGTGTGAGAATTCGGAAAAACGGAGCACGCCGGGTGTTACTCCTGTCATAGCACCTCACTTGACTGCTTCCATTAGTGAGTACATCGAGGAAATCTTTCTCACCCGAATATCGACAAAGCCAGCCGAACGCAGCATCTCTGACACTTCGCTTTCTGTGAATTGTTGCGCGTGCAAATCGATCCACATTGTAAGATTCATTATGCATGTCCCAAGTGGCGAGGTTTTATCCGCGTCCAAAAAAGCCTCATGTATAAATACCCTACCTTGCTTCGGTAGTGCTTCCCATGCGTTACGAAGAAGCTGAAGGCAAATCTCCGTCGACCAGTCGTGTAGAATGTTGCTGAAGTGAAAAGCGCTCGAATTTTTCGGCCAGGGGTCGCTCAAGAAATTGCAGGGATATTTCTCAACCGGAGCAGTGACCCCGAGTCCTTGCATCAATCGTTCGGCCGAAGCGCAGACTTGCGGTAAATCCATGAGTACAGATCGGACACTCGGCTCATGTGCGGCGAGTGCCATTGCGAATGCGCCGGACCCGCCGCCGACATCTACTATGCTCTCTAGCCCCTCAAATGCTCCGGAGCGCACCTCCGCCAAGGCCTGGAAAAGCGTCAACGCGAGCATCATTCTAATAAAATCATCGGCCTCTTTGTCGCTCAGCGTTCCCTTACTCCATTTCTCGTTAAGGGGATCTGTTCCCTCGCTATGCGCACGTGGCTTCGAGCCAGGCTCAAGTGCAGCCACGATTCGCGAAAACTCGTTCGGATCTTGAGGCGGCGCATCGCTCCGAGACGGAGATACGGGTGAAGTTTTCGAAAGGTAAGCCCGCGCAACAGAAGTTGCTTGAAACCTTTCATCGGCGCCCTTTTGAAACACCTTTGCCGAGCATAGCAAATGGACAAGCGCGTCAAGTGCCGGCTTGGAAAGCGACAGACGCGCTGCGACATCGGCCGTTGTACTCGCGTCTACAAACGCGTCAACGATCCCGAGGTGTGCGGCCACCTCGACCCCCGCTCGCACATAGCCTGACATCCAGATCTCGTATAACTCTCTAAAATCAGGACATTCCATCGCTGTTAAATCAAACGCCATATAACGCTCTCCCAGCTTCCACGATTACCATTGCAGCAGAATCCGTTACCCTTAGATCTAGAACAAATTTTATTCGCTTTCTCTGTTGATTTCTCATCCTACGTTTCTGCATACAAATGCAGTTATCGAACTGGTAAAGTTTTTTTTCCTTCGGGTCTACTTTTTTCGTCTTGTCTCGCTCCTGTAGCTTGAAGCCCTTCGCGTATTCTCGGCCTAGCATTGAGGTTGTCTATTCCGGTATAAGTAGTGTGATTATTCCAACCGATCCATTGCGGATACGAGCATGCGAGATAAGACCGAGCCCAGAGCAAGCAATCGCGAATTCCGGCACAGCCCAAGGGCATTTGAACTGGGAATGACCCGACGCGAGTTTTTAGAACGCTCCGGGACGGCTGCCCTGCTGGTATCGCTTGCCGCCTGCCGCCCCCCGACCGTTCCCCAGCCAACTGCCGAGGAGCTTCCCGCGACGATCGATGCCGCAACGGAACGGCTGCTCAGACAAGTACAACTCGATCTGTTCCCCGATGACGGTGATGGACCGTCGGCAGAGGATCTGCAGGCGTATGACTACCTTGTCTGGGCTCTTGCCGACCACTCGGACGACACGAACGACGACCGCCGAACCATCATTTCAGGCGCCCGCCGACTACAAGCGGCGACACAAGCGTCTAGTTCCACACCGTACGAAAGTTTAAGCGCCAACGAACGCGATTCCGTCCTACGTTCGTTCGTCGCCTCGACAGACGGGGAGCGGTGGGTCTCGCTCCT
>JAGRAW010000044.1 GCA_020434415.1 Bdellovibrionales bacterium | reverse complement strand
AGGCGACCATTACGAGGGCGAAAATTCCGGCCTGAAGCGCATGGCCCTCTCGTGCCGTTCCGGCCCAGCTGCCGAAGAAAGTGTCGAAAAGAATCAACTCCTGTCGATCGACCACCCAGGCGACAATTGCCGGAGGTAGCGCCGCGCCGATCAGAAAAGCGATCTGGGAGCAGACCATGCGGTAGCCGGTCACGGAAGTACGCTCGTCGTAGCTATTGGTGATCGCAGCGGTAAGTGATGTGTAGGGAACGAACACCACTGTCAGGCATGTGTTGAAGGCAATGAGGGCGACCGTCACGTAGATGAAGGTCGATCGTTCCGACTCGAATTCCGGAACCACCCATAGAGCGAGGTACGACAGGGCATACGGGATAGCTCCGAACAAGAGGTAAGGAAGGCGTTTTCCCCACCGTGAGCGAGTGTGATCAGCAATCCATCCCATGATTGGGTCTGTCACTGCGTCCCACAGTCGGCCGACGGTAACAGCGACTCCCGCCAGAAAAGCACCAAGACCCGCCACGTCGGTGAGATAGTACAGGAACCAGACGCTGACCGACGACACTGCCAGGCCATTGCTGACGTCGCCGAGGCCGTAGCAAAGTTTTTCGCGGACACTGAGACTCGAGCGGCGCGTGTTTGAGGACTTAGATGAAACGTTCGTTTTCATTAGTTTACTGCGTCAGTTCAGCGACGAAGCTGCCGTTCAGCTCCCTCTCGCAACGACCGATACTACGGTAGTATTTGTCGCGGTAATAAGAGCCGGGGCTTATCGGATGGTTGGGTTTGTATAGAGAATACAGCACCTTGGAGGCAAACCGGCACGCGGGACGCGCGCCGGTTTTCAAGCAGCAGTATCATGCATCACTCAGGCGCCTCATCGCAATAACGGCCGTAAGGGTTTCGCATCAAGTAGGTGCTGGTTTATGGACTTGTCTGGCGGATAAGTGTATAAATCCCTTAGTGAAGCGCTTTTTGGGGAAGCGTTTCGGGACGTAGCTGAAGATACTACCCAAGGGTACCCGGACTCATCGCGCCCTATCCGGTTGGCGCTTTGCAGCCTGTGAGGGTCGGTGCCGGACGAGAACAGAACGGCTTAGCGGTAGAGTAGTGACGGTGAGAATTCTTCGAGTGCAGTGGGGACTGATCGTGCAAAAAGAATCGAAAGTGGGACGCCAGCGGAGTCGGCTCGGACGGTCCTTCAGGGCTAGCCTAGCTTTTGGTGTCGGGTTGCTCTTCATTGGCCTGTCGAGCGCGGAAGCCGTGACGATGACGAATGCCGGTAGTGCCAGAGCAGGTTTCAGCTTTCCTTTGGGCGATGTGAGCAAGAGCAGCTACGACGGCCCGGCGTTTGACGCTTTCAAGCCCTTCGCTGGCTTTACCGGAAGCGAGATTCTGCAACTCAATTCTTTCACCAGTCACGAGCAGGGTTCGATGCTGGAAGTGTTCTTGCTTTCCGAAAGCGCATACTTCGATGGACGGGATCCCAATTTCGCAAATAACTTCGGCGTCCTTGACGAGGCCGGTAACTTTATCTCGATACTCGATAGTGCCAGTGCAAAGCCGGGAGACTCCGGAAGCATCCTCCAAGGTTCAAATGATGCCTTCACCTTTGCACTAAAAAGCCCAGAAGCCCTGTTCAGCGCTGATGATAAAGACAACAAGGATGGGATGGCCCATTTGGTAGCGCAACGAGTCGAAAAGGACGGGGAAGTACTCGTTGATCCGACTAGTTTGCGCAATACGCCTCCTCTGAGCTTTCAACTGTTCGAGGGCGACATGATCATCTACATCGAGGATATGTTGGCCCAATTCAATCAGCAATTTCTCAATGTTCCCGCCCTCGGCGATTTTGACTACAACGATATGGTGGTAGTCGTCCGCCAGACAGAGATTCCTGAGCCTGCCTCGGTTGTGCTCTTGGGAAGTGCGCTTCTGGGCTTTGGTCGATTCCGTCGCCGACAAGCGTAGTGCTTGTAGGTCAGCGGATTAGGAAATTCCCTGGCACATGTCTTTCGGTCAAGGGCACTTTTTCAACTCGTGTCCGTTAGGCTTCCTCTGCGGTGGCAGACGGCGTTCATTCCTGTCTCATCTTTCGGGCGATGACTGCATCAATGCTGAATCGTCCTGCGCCTGAAACAAGTAGCGAGAAAAGCATCAGCAAGTAATACAGCGGGATTTCGAAACCGTTTTTTCCGGCTGGGAACCCGTTCGACCAATGAACGGTCCCGATCGCAACCAGCATGACCACCATCAGCGGAATGGAGATGAAACGAATCCCAAGGCCAAGCAGGAGCAGGCACACTCCAGCGACTTCCGTTGCAGTGGCAAGCAGTGCGTTGATCTCGGGGAAGGGAAGGCCCAATCCGGTGCGAAACCACTCAACGATATTGTCGAAGTGCTTCACCTTGTTCATTGCCGGTTCATAGAAGCCGTGGGCAAGGGTCAGCCGGAAAAAGAGCGGCGGCAGATCTCCCAGCATTTTCAGAAACCCTAGGTATCGTTGATAGAAGCTAATCATTCTCAAGTCCTTTCGCGGCGGGCGAGTTAAATGGAAACTGCTACGGCTCTTAGTCAGTGTAAGGCCTATCTCTTTACAGCATTCCCTCCAAAAAATTTCGAAGAACTTTCCAAGAATTATTGCTACGGGCATCCCATCGAATGAGCCTATTGCAATAGTTTTGCATGTGGGTTAGGTGTCTCTCATCCGAACTCTCGGCTGGAGGCCCAAAATTGGAATTCTTTGATAAAAAACAGCAGATTTCTCGGGTGGGAGCGGCGACGCTTTCGCTATTGTTTTGCATTAATTTGGCCTCGGCTCAGGAAGCTGAGGAGAGCCGGAGGCAGGGAAGCGCGCCTCAAATCACGATTACTGCCGATCCGCTTGCGCCGACTCTGCTCGAATACGGGAGCGCTGTATCTGTCGTTCCGAGGGCGGAGTTGCTTCGACAGGCTGAACCCAGTCTTGGTCAAACGATCGACGAATTGCCCGGCGTCACATCGTCCTATTTCGGGCCCGGTGCCAGTCGACCGGTCATCCGCGGTAATGCCGGAGAGCGTGTTAGGGTGCTCCACAACGGGCTGGGTACTGCGGATATCGCTAACACCAGTGAGGACCACGCTGTGAGCGTCAATCCGCTCTCACTCGATTCGATCGAAGTGTTGCGCGGTCCCGAAAGCTTACTTTTCGGAAGTTCCGCGATTGGTGGGGTTGTCAACACGACCGACAACAGTATTCCGCAGAAGCCAATCGGAGCCCCGCTAACCGGTGCTGTTAATTTGCGAGGCGGTACTGCCGACGATGAACGGAGCGCAGGTCTGTTGCTTCAGGGAGAGCAGGGGGCGATTAACTGGCATGTCGACTACTTCCACCAAGACACCGACGACATCGAGATTCCCGGCTTCGCGGAAAGTGCTCAGCAGCGCGCGAACGAGGCTGAAGAAGGGGTTGAGCACGAAGACGCGCAGCGCGGAGTGCTGGAGAATAGCGCAACTCGATCGCAAGGATTTGGTGTCGGTGCGTCACAAGTTGGCGAGAAGGGTTTCTTTGGAATAGCCATTCGCGGATGGGGTTCGAACTACGGCGTGCCGGGCCACGAGCACGAGCACGGTGACGAGCACGAGCACGGTGACGAGCATGAGCACGGTGACGCAGATGCCGACGAGCACCATGGTTTGATCTCGCTCGCTGACGCGCTGGATTCAGACCATCACGAAGAATTCGAAGAAGAAGAAGCAGGAGTCGCGATCGACGCTGAGCAAGTTCGTCTCGACCTGAAGGGAGCGCTGTGGGATGTGAGCGACGAGGTCGAAGAGATACGGATGCGCCTCGGACTCTCCAGCTACGAGCACGACGAACTCGAGGGCGGTACCGTGGGGACTACGTTTGAAAACGAGGCCTTCGAGTCACGGGTTGAGCTTGTGCACAGTGCTATTGCCGGAGTTCAAGGCGTGGTAGGGCTTCAGTTGCAGTTGTCGGACTTTTCCGCTGAGGGCGAGGAGGCGTTCCTTCCCCCGACGTCGACTGTTTCGCCCGCGGCGTTTGTATTCGAAGAACTGCCTCTTAGCGAGTTCTGGAAGCTACAGGGCGGTCTGCGCTACGAGTTTGTGAGCTATGACGCCGACACCTTCGCTGGTGATAGCTTCCACCCCGTCTCCGTTTCCTCAGGGGTCGTTTGGAATCCGACCGCCACCAGCGATTACCTGATTGGTCTGACCGCATCAGCAACGCAACGAGCGCCCGCGGCCACGGAACTCTATGCGAACGGGATTCACGTCGCTCGCTCCATTTTCGAGCTGGGTGACTCGGCACTGCCGATAGAAAAGAGCTATGGAATCGAGTTGACGGGGAAGAAAAACACGGGGCTCGTCACCGGAGCGATTTCTCTGTTCGTTCAGGACTACGACGATTTCGTCAACCTGGCGGGAACCGAAGAGGAAATTGAGGAGTTTCAGGTATTTCGCTACGACTCGGTGGGGGCGCGCTTCTGGGGGTTCGAGTCGGAAGCGACGCTTCATCTGCACGAGCTGATGGATCTGTGGGCGCACGACTTGGACCTCCGGGGACAGCTCGACATGGTACGCGCGCGAAACACCAGCGACGGAACCGATCTACCTCGGATCCCGCCTGTACGAACGCTGGTGGAGCTGACCTATCGCTACCGTTCTCTGCTTGAGGTTGAGGTCGAGGGAATGTTCGTGGCCCCGCAAACCGAGACGGCGCCTTTCGAGCTACCGACTGACGACTACCAGCTGCTCAACGTCGGAACCACTGTCCGCATACTCGAATCTGCGCCATACGAAGTCTCCTTCTATGTGCGAGGGACCAATCTGACGGACGAGGAGGCAAGGGTCCATAGTTCCTTCATCAAGGACCTTGCTCCTCTTCGCGGACGCAGTGTGCTCTTCGGACTACAGGCGAAGCTGTAATTGCACGGATAGTGCTGAAGTAGCTCCGACAAGCGGCTACCGCAGCAACGTGGGAAAGCGATAGCTGTTATTCTTGCCATACCGGATGACATAGCCAACGAGCGTATTCCGCTGCGACGGAGCAACTGTCACGACACCGAATGCATCAGCGATGTCGTAGTCGCAGATGGTATCTTCGACGATACCTCGTGCCGGGACAGCAAGCTGGTAGAACTCTCGGACGACGGTGCCGTCATACCGCACCAAGCGCACTGCCGCCGTTACCTGCGTATCGGTAGGATTAAGCAGAAGTAGCGCACACTTCTGTCCAATAAAGGTGTTGTAGGAACCTCGGATCGTGGTTCCCAGGGCTTCTCGTCCGTGGATGCCGTAGATATAGTTGATGGCTGCCGTGTCGCTCCTCCCATACTGCATGACGACTGCGATGATTTTGCCGTTCGCGGCGGCCTTGATGCTCGCGCTGCCGAGGTCGTTCACCAAGAAGGTATCCGTGATGAAGTGGGTGCTGGCATAGGGTGCCAGCGCTCGATCAACGGTGGTGATGACCTCGCCCTGCCGGTTGAAGAGCGTGATAGTCGCTACGGTTGCCTCGGTCCCGGTATTCGCTACTTCGATAATCGAGGAGCTTGAGCGAGTATCGAGCGGGACGGTGAGAGTCTGCTTTGAGCCGCGCACAGCTTCAAGCTGAAAGGCGCTATCGAACGAATCCGCGCCGGTTGGATTGTCGTAGTAGTAGCGAATGTTGCGCGCCGTGAATTCGTTGGAGAACTCGTCAGGCCGCCACTCGACCAATCCAACCCGATTTTCGCCGAATTGATGACCGGAGATGTCGACTCTGTCGTTAGCATCGAACCGAAAGCGCCCCAGTTCGATACCCTCGCTATCGTAGAAGAGTAGCGTTCCTGTGGTCGAGCGTGCGGTAAGCAGTGCATCGATTGAAATCCAGTTTGCAACCACATTCGTCTCGTCGCCCGGTGCGAGGCTGGGTTGGAACGTGTTGAACGGAACAAAGACGGAACCCGCTAGTCCTAGACTGAAAGGCATGGCGAAGGCGAACTGCATGTCGAAGTTTTCATCCGGCCTGTAATGAACCATTCTTCCATCGACCGGCGCAGAGGAGGGGAACGAAAACGACACCAATGTTCCGTAGTTGTTCACACCGAATCCGTCCAAGCCGTGCACTAGCAGATCCACTTCTCCGCCGGGCGGTATCTCGAAGAAAATGTCGTCGAATTTTAGGCCGGTGCTCGAATAGAGATTCGAAATCACGAACGGGTTATCGTCTTCCGCAGTGTTCACGAACTCCGCAATGTTCAGCATACCCAAGTGTGAATTCCAGTCGGACGAAAACAGCGGGCCAAGCCGATACAGATAGCTGCTCGCATCCTTGGGATCGCTACCTTCCGTGATTTCCTGTGCATCAGAAACTCCGTCATTGTCGTCGTCACTATCATCGGGGTCCAGTATGCCGTCACCATCGGTATCGTCGCGATTGATCTCAAAGCTGATCGGCGAAGAGGGGATGCTACTGTTACCGGCGGGATCGCGCGCGATAGCGCTCACCGTGTAAGGACTCGGGGGAAGCTCGGTGGGAGGGTCCGCCGAAAAAGCGCCACTGGAGTTGGCATTTATAGTAAAGGCGTCTGCGCCATTTAGCACAATAGTGACGACAGCATTTGCCTCGGAAGTTCCCTGAAAACGTGGCGTAAGATCCGAGGTGATGACGCCGGAGCTTGGGCTGGAAAGTGCCGGCGCTGCTACCGAGAGGTCGATCGTTACCGATACCGCCGCGCTAGACGGACCGTCATTGCCGTCACTATCTGTTGCTATTGCTGTAATCGCGTGTGTTCCAGCAGAGAGCTCAGGTGTTGTGAAGGAATAGGTTCCCGCCGTTGCCGTAACGATTCCAAGTGAACCATCGAGGCTGCTTGTTAGTGCGACCGTACTTCCTGGCTCGCTGGTCCCGGTGAACGTTGGCGTCGAGTCGTTCGTTATCCGATCCGACGATGACGTGCCCGAATCTGAACTGCTTGAGAGAGCTAACGTCGGGGCTCCCGGCGCGGAGTTGAGTTCGAGGCGTTGACCAAAGATCTCGATTTCTTCGTCAACAAGGGGCGGCGTATTGTCATCGCCGTACCAGGTAACGAAGTACTCAGCTTGTGCTGCCGAATACGAAAGCGCCGGAGAAAAGGCACCATAGATGAAAGTGCCGTCCGGTCCCATATCGCTTATCCGTAGTGGCGAAGTGCCAATCAGCGCCCCGGTCGCTCCGGCGACTCGCTGCCCGAAGATTTCGAACTCGGCAGGCACAAGAGCTCCAAGCACGGTCGAACCGGTCCACACGACCAAATACTCGCTCTCCGCCGAGTTGTAGACGACCCGCGGATTCTGGGCCGGATACTCGGTTGAACCGTCGGGCCCCATCATGCCTATACGTAGATCGTTAGTCCCGACTTCACTGCCGTTCGTCGCATCTATGCGCTGTCCGTAGATATCCGTTTCGTCATCCACGACCGCGCCGGTATTGTCGTCCCCGTACCATACGACGAGGAACTCTTGCTGCGCGCTGTTATAGGCGACATCCGGACGATTGGCTGCGTAGGCGGTGTCGCCATCCGGTCCCATATCGCTTATACGGAAATCGTTGCTGCCAAGCTCGGCACCGGAGACGGCAGAGAGGCGCTGGCCGAAAATTTCGGACTCTCCAATGACCAACGGCGCTATATTGTCTTCACCCTGCCAGACCACCAGATATTCGTTGAGGGTCGTATTGAACGCAACTCGGGCGTAGCGTGCGTCGCCGTTAAACGTCCCGTCGGTGCCCATGTCGCTCAATCTGAAATCATTCGAGCCGACTTCCGTGCCGCTCGCCGCAGCAATGCGCTGTCCAAAGATCTCGTATTCGTTGTCGACGAGCGGTGCCTGATTGTCGTCGCCGTGCCACACCACGAGATACTCCTGACTGGTAGACGAGAACGCAACTGACGGTGAAAAAGCGTCGAAGTTTCCATTTCCGTCCGGACCCATATCGCTAATTCGAAAGTCGTTCGTTCCGACTTCCGCGCCGGTTGCCGCGTCGATTCGCTGCCCGAAAATTTCGAACTCTTCGTCGACCAGGCCGCCCGCAGTATCGTCGCCCTCCCAGACAACCAAGTATTCGTTGTCGACACTATTGTAGGTGACAGAAGGGTTGAATGCGCCGTAATTGATATCACCGTTCGGTCCCATGTCGCTGATACGAAAACCTTGACTGCCGACAAGAGCGCCGGTTATCGCGTCAATTCTTTGGCCGAAAATCTCGAATTCCCCGTCGACGAGCGGTGCCGCCGCCGTGTCTCCCGTCCACACGACTAAGTATTCGTTGTTTGTGCTGTTGTAGGCGATCGCTGCATGATCACCTCCGAACATAGTATTTCCGTCCGGTCCCATCTGGCTGATACGAGCGTCGTTCGTACCCACTTCCGGATCTATCAGCAGAGGGAAACGCGCAGTTGCCAAGTCTTCAGCTGCGATACGTATTGAGGTGCGATTCGAACTCACATCGAAGCGAGCAGGCACCAACTTGCCATCAGCATCGTACACTGTCAGTGTCCCCAGCTGCACGCTCCTTCCCTGTCTGCGCCATGACAGCCCGTGCTCTGAGCGAGCAAACTCGCCATTGCTTGTTACCACTCCGGTGATCTCCAGATCCTGTCCTGGCGGTAGCGCCGTACGAACGAGAAACTGCTGTTCGATGGTCTTACGCTTCACTACATAGCGTTCAGTCAGGCCGTCTCGGAAGAAACAGACGGACTGTTCTTCGCACGACATAGGTCGCACGTCTCCGACAGCGCTGTGGTGAGTGCCTTGTCCGTGAACCTCCGTAAGTTTCCACTTCCAGAATAGGTCGGTGTTCTTTGGCCGGTATTCGAACCCGTCAATGCTGAAGCGCGCGCGATGTGAGGGGTGGTCGAGTAGAATTTGCGATTCCTCGATGGAGAAGCGATTCAGGACCGTCTGTATCGCCTGCTCCCTGGAGAGCTTGGGACTGTGCTCTGCAGCGGCGCCCTGTATCACGAACACTAGTGACACCGCGGAGACGAGGCTGCTTGCGAGGTGGCGAAGAGAGTGGTGCATAAGCTTGACGAATATCTGTGATTCAGGGGTATCTGCCTATTTTGTTTGATGATTTACGAAGCGAGATGATGCGCTCTTTTGCGGCCCTGCGCGGGGCTCAAAAGGCAGAGCGGCGGAGCAAGACAACGGCCTTACCTAAGAGGCTTATCCACGAATGAATCTGCTCTTGAGCGCGGGGTGGGCAGACGGCACCGAGGGAGGACAGGGTGTGCTGTGGGGTCCGGAGAAGCTGTTTCTCAGGAAGCGCTTAGTAGCCAAGCGCCTTATCGACGACGTGCGCCAGAGGCTGCTCGTTGAGGTATCTCTCCAAGTTTGCGAGAAAGTCGTCGATTGCGAGTTGACGCATGCTTGCGGTGCGATCGGCGCTGTGAGGAGAGAGCAGCACGTTGCCGAGTGTGAAAAACGGGCTTGTCGACGGTAGCGGTTCGCAAGAAAACACGTCCAGCGCCGCCCCGAGCAGGCGCTTGTCGCGTAACGCGTCGACGAGGGCCGTTTCGTCGATGACGTCGCCCCGTCCTACGTTGATCACCACCGCATGTTGCGGCAACGCTGCAAGCTCTTCGGCACCGATGGCTCCCCGCGTCTCCTGAGTCAGGGGTGTCGCCACGGCGAGATAGTCCGCTTGAGCAAGGGCGCTGCAAATCTCAGCCGGAGCGACAAACGACGACGCATACTCGTCAGCAGATTGGGGCACGGACCGGCGGCACGCTACGATGTGCATGTCGAAAGCATGAGCACGTTTCGCGATTGCTCGACCGATACTGCCGTAGCCGTAAATGACCAGTGTTTTTCCTTTCAACTCTTCGACCTCGTGTCGCTCCCAGCGGCACGCACTATGATCGTCGAGGAGTCGCTTGAAATTCTTGGCGAAGTACAGCATGCCGCCGATCACCCATTCGCCAAGGGGGTCTGCGAATAGCCCGCGCGCATTCGTGAGGAGCGCCGGATGAGCACGCAGCGCCGGCGTGACATAATTTTCAACTCCAGTGGAGCTTGCGTGGAGCCACTTGAGCTTTGGATTGGTTGCGAGGAGCGGGTCGATTAGCGACGGGTCGGTGAACCAGAGCAAGGCAGCATCGGCATCATGAGGCAGGTCGGCCTGCTCGGCGCTGGATCCGCTGAGGTGAAGGGTGATGGACGGAAACCGCTTGGCGATCTGAGAGGTGTATTCGTCAAATTGAGTATCAGTCACTACAAGTTTCACAGACGATCCTCCACATTGCGGTCTGTACATTCCAGGGGGGTATCTGCAGCTCTCCGGCGCGCCATGCCGGTAGCAGCGAGCAGTACAGTATTCATTCTTTGTTCTTTTACGTAGGGTGTCACTGCCGTGAAAGCAAAATCGCGATCACGCCGCCCAGCATAATTCCAGCGCCAGTCAGTCTCTCTCGAACGCCATCCTCTTTTAACCAGTAGCTACCGATTACGATAGTAATGAGAACGCTGGCGCGCTTCATTGCAATGCCGTACACCACAAGTGCCAACCCCATCGTGATCATGTAGCAAATCACGTGGGCTGCCTGAAGCACGCCGAGCAGGGCAAGGGCCGGTGCTGCTCGCTTGACGGCATGCCACGGCGGCCGCCGTTTGAGCAGGGTGTAGGTAGTGCAGATGGTGGCGGTGGAGACGGTATGACAAACGCCCCAGAACACCGGGGATGATGCTTGCAGCCCAAGCTTGTCCAGATTCGCGGTGAAGCTCCAAATCAAGGCGACGAACAACATCAGTCGCGGGCCGGGTTCCCTGACAAGGGCTTGGAAGGGGGCGTACCAGCCGATGTGCCGCGCTCGGATATTGATCAGGTAGCTTCCAATGACGATAAGGAAAACCCCCAGCACACCGAGCGGCGTCGGCAGCTCTCCGACCAAGATAGGCGAAAGAAACAGGATAAAGAGGGGGGAGTACATCACTAATGGAACCGAAAGTGACAAATCCGAGGCGCGGATTGCTCGAAAATAGAGAATCAAGCTCCAACTGAAGAGTGACGTCGCTCCGAAGAGCAGTATCCAAAAGCGGAGCGTGAGGTCGGGAGTAGGGAGGAAAAACAGTAGTGGAGCGAGGATAAGAGCTGCAAAGCTTGTCATGCATGACGTGACCGTAAACTCGTCGACATGCCGCAGGTTGAGCTTCCCGGTAATGTCTTTCAGAGATTCCGTGAGAGCGGTGAGAAAAGCGAAAAGAAGCCAAGTCATGAAGCCTGTCAGCGAGCGCCTCGGCCTGTCACGACAATGAGCACGGTGCGCACCAGAATTTGCAGGTCCAACCAGAGCGATCGGCCTCGAATGTAGGCAAGGTCCAGCGCCAGCTTTTCTCGGTGATCGTCGAGTGATGATGCATAGCCACGAGCGATTTGCGCAAGGCCGGTGAGGCCGGCTTTGACTTGCGTGCGACGTTCGAAGTCGGGCAGCAACCGGACCAGCTCCCGTGCTAGCTCAGGTCGTTCCGGCCGTGGTCCTACCAGGCTCATGTCGCCAACCAGTACGTTAAGCAGCTGTGGTAGTTCGTCCAGGCGAGTATGGCGAAGCAACCGACCAATGGTCGTCACCCGCGGATCGGCAGCGTCAGCCCAGACGGCGCCAGATTCCGTTTCGGCGTCTGTCGACATCGTGCGGAACTTGAAGATGGTGAATATCTTGCCGTTATCGGTGAGTCGCTTTTGACAGTAGATCGCCGGACCGGGAGACGATAGTCGAATTACTACGGAAATTAGGACCATGAGCGGTAGCAAGAGCGCGAGCAGCGCCAAAGAGACCAGGATGTCGAGGAAGCGCTTCAACATCAGATATCCCACGGTCGCTACTCGCTGGCGGGGCGAGGTTTGCTCCTGATCCCCTACGAGTTGAGCAACCGGATCAAGTTCATCAGGGTGCTGAAAAGAACGTTTCAGCACTTTGATAGCCCGCGCGACGGACCGCCCGGCAGATTTCGAGGGCGCGAAGTCCTTGGAATCTGGAGTGCGCAAAAACGAGGTTTTTGCTTGCACGACCTGAAAAAGCCCCTGGACGGACTTTTTCGGCGATCTATTAGAGGCGTTGTTCATAAAACGCTCGGCGCACTACACACAGAGGATGGAGTGTATCGCACTGCCACAAAAACGCAACTTATTTGCGGTTATGTCTGTGAGCTTCCGCATCCCGCTGCGCCATTCTTGTAGATTAAAACAACTAAGAAAACTAGGAGGTTGGTTTTACTTTCGTTCCGGCTCCTGCTAGACGGGATGCCTCTGCTCGATTCGCAGAGGACAGAGGAAAAAGCTGAATGAGGTTGATCGCAATGCTACAGTGGCACTGACACTACAGTGGCACTGACACTACAGGGGCACTGACACTGCAGGCACCGGCACCCGCGGGGGTGCCGAGAAGCCGCTCGGTGAAACGATTTGGCAGTAGCCCTTCATTTATGCTTTAAGTTGGTTAAACGACAGTATTATTTCATTCCAGCATCATGAGCGCCGCTCCTACACTTAATTCTCGTCTTCGAGTACTGATCGCGAAGACGTTTCGTGCCGAAAAGCTCTACAGCGCGATTCCCACGGCTCACGCTGAGAAGCTCTTTCAGGGCGGAGGAGAGCAGCTGCTGCATGCCGGTGCGGTCGCGCAGTTGGCGAACGACATTCGCGCCAAAGAATGGCAACAAAGCCATTATCGTTTGCGTATCGCCCTCAATGACCTGCTGGCCGAAGGAAGCCCCGCGACGATCTCGAAGGACCTTGTCGCCTTGCGAGAACGTTTCCTTAGCCGCGCGGACGAAAGTGTCAAAGCGATCGAGGAGGGAACTGAGACCTTGGTCGAAAACGCTGAGCGTCAGGAGTTCGCGCACATCTTCAAGCTGTCGGTAGAGCTCATTCGCCACAAAGCCCGCGCCCAGGCGAGTAAGGTAATTGCAGATGAGCTTACTGCCGTCCTGGATGCTTCCGGGCGTGGCATGCCGGTCGGAGAGCAGTCGCAGGAAGTCGCTCGTGAACGAGAGGCGCAGCGCGCGCAATTTGAAGCGCAGCGTGCAGCGCGTGAGCTTGAAGCTCCGCCTTCGAACGTTATTCCGCTCCGACGGCGTTTTGCGATGGCCGGCCGGGGCGGTCGGTAAAGTTCATACGACGCGATTATTTCCCTGCGCTACCGGCAGATTGCGGAAAAGTCCGTCCATGGACTTTCTCGGGTCGCGCAAGCAATAATGTCGGTCCTGTGCACTCCAGATTTTAGCGTTCTATCGGGCGCTGCTAGGCCCAACGATGAGGTAGCGTTGACTTGCGGAGATCTCCACCATGCGAATCAAAGAAATTCTCGCGTCCGGACGGTCTGAGACTGAAGCGATCGGGACAAAAGTAGTCGTCCAAGGGTGGGTGCGCACTCGACGCGACTCCAAGGAATTTTCCTTTCTCGAAGTGAACGACGGTAGTTGCTTAGCCAATCTGCAAGTCATCGCGGAGCGTGGTCTTGCGGAATTCGAAGCCAACGTGCTTGAAGCCCACACGGGGTCCGCTGTGCGCATCGGCGGACTCTTAACCGAATCGCCGGGAAAGGGGCAAAGTGTTGAACTTCGCGCGGAAACCTTCGAGCTGGTGGGACGCTGCGATCCGGATACCTATCCGCTTCAGAAAAAACGGCACTCAAACGAATTTTTGCGAACCATCGCCCACCTTCGTCCGAGAACCAACACCTTTGGCGCGGTGTTTCGAGTACGAAGCGCGCTGAGTTTCGCTATTCACCAGTTTTTCAATGAACGGGGTTTTCTGTACCTTCATACCCCGATCATCGCTGGCCAAGACTGCGAGGGAGCCGGCGAGCTATTCCGCGTGACGACCCTTCCGCTCGAATCGCCGCCAAGAATGGCCGCCGCAACCGGAGCTGCAGGCGCAGTCGACTACACCCAGGATTTTTTCGGCACCGAGACCCATCTGACAGTCTCCGGACAACTGCAGGCCGAGCCATTTGCTTGTGCGATGACCGATGTCTATACCTTCGGTCCTACCTTTCGCGCCGAAAATTCGAATACGCCGCGCCATCTTGCGGAGTTTTGGATGGTCGAACCGGAGATGGCATTTTGCGACCTCCAGCAAGATGCGTCTCTCGCGGAAGATTTCCTACGCTACCTGATCCGCCATGTACTGAAGCATTGCGAAGAGGATATGGCGTTTTTTGACAAGTGGATTGCCAACGGCATTATCGAATCCCTCCAAAAAGTGGCGGACGCGGCGTTCGAGCGTATCACGTATACCGAGGCGGTAGCGGCACTTGAGCGATCCGGCAAGCAGTTCGAGTTTCCGGTTGCCTGGGGCGCGGACCTTCAGACCGAACATGAACGCTACCTCACCGATGACTACATCGGCCGTCCGGTCTTCGTGACAAATTATCCCAAAGAGATCAAAGCGTTTTACATGCGTCTTGATGAAGGCGAGCGTACTGTCGCTGCCATGGATTTACTGGTTCCCCGGCTCGGCGAGATTATCGGGGGATCCCAACGTGAAGAACGCGAGGACGTGCTGCTTCGTCGGCTTGCAGAGCTGCAGATGGAAGCTGACAAGCTGTGGTGGTACCTCGATATTCGTCGATTCGGTTCCGTTCCACACGCCGGCTTCGGTCTCGGATTCGAACGGATGCTGATGTATCTGACAGGAGTAAGCAATATTCGAGACAGCATTCCGTTTCCGCGCACTCCGGGGAACGCCGAGTTCTAGCAGTCGCCCGAGCTACCTAAAGATGTAGTGCTACCGTGTGCCAGCGCTAAGTGGTGACTGTGCTAACGTGCGACTGGGCTGACGTGTGACTGGGGCGTCGAACCATTTCGGTTTTCAGAGCGTATCCATGGGGTGGCATTCAATTCACCAAACGCGTCTCACTGCGTCAATGATCTTCATATTTTCCACGCCGTCTTCGAATACGTCGTGTTCCGTCCTTCCGCTGCGTACCCACTGGGAAAATGCGTCAATCTCGGCAGCGTAAGTATCAAGTGGTTCCGTAACAAGAAGTTCTTTGGCACCGTTCGCCCGAGTAATTTCAATTCGCCCCTTCTTGTTCCTAGGTACCAGAAACGCGCTAGGCACGTGCACGGCACCGTGCGTGCCGTACACCGTGAGGCTGTTCGCTCTGGTTAGAGCAATGCCGCAACTCAAATGAGCAGCCCGCCCCCCATCGAACTGGAGTTGCACGAATGCTGTTTCATCGACTCCCGATGCTGTCATTCTCCGGATCGCATGGCACTTTGCGGGTACGCCGAAGATAGTGCGGGCAAAGTCGATAAGGTAGCAGCCGACATCGAGCAATCCTCCACCGCCGGTCTCCGGACGTGCGCGGATATTCGCCTGATCTTCCAGAAAATACTGTAACTGCGCCTCAATCAGCCGAAGTTCACCAATCATTCCGCCCTGGAGTAATCGACGGAGCGCAACCTGCTGCGGGTGAAACCGATACATGAACGCTTCGGCCAACCGCCGATCATGATGTCGCGCGGCTTCCCGCATTCGTTCGGCTTGAACTGCGTCCAGCGCGATTGGCTTCTCGCAGAGAACGTGCTTGTTCGCTTCCAACGCCGCTATTGCCCATTGTGCGTGAAGATGGTTCGGCAGGGCGATGAACACCGCATCTACTTCTGCGGATGCAAGTATACTCGCGTAATCCGATACCTGTAGCGTTGAGCCGGGCTCGTCTAACTGTTCGGCGCGCTCGAAGTGGTTAGAGCCGAGCGCAGTCAAGGCAGCATGGTCGGTTCGGGTGAACGAGGGAATTAGCTTTTTTTGAACGTGTTTTCCGACACCGAGTATCGCCCAGCGTAGGGGTGGGGTGAGGTGGTTCACGACAATTGATTCCGAATATGGGGTGCGCTCTCCGCGCTGGTACTGACGCTTCTCAAGAAATGATCCGAGTCAGTCAACGACGTTGCGCGGCACAGATTTGAGAACGGATGATTATTAAATTGCAAGCATGGAATAAAGTTTTTTTGCCTTTGACAGACGAAAGCCTTCGATGCATAAGTGCCTCTCTTCCTGGGGACTGAGGAGATTTGGACTGAGATGGGTGTCATCTGTTTTGCCTCCCTCAAAGGCGGTGTAGGGAAGACGACGCTCTCGCTGAATATCGCAGGGGCACTTGCGGCACGCGGCTGTGAAACCCTGCTGATCGATCTTGATCCTGCCGGACATAGTAGTCGTTTCTTTCAGCGAAGCGTATCTCCTTTTCAACGAAGCGGGTCCCGTTCGGGGACTACCGACGTGTCGAACATACAGTCGCCCCTCGCAAAACTGTTTTTGTCGGGGCGCCTTGATGTCGACAACGATGAACTTGGCACTGTCATCGAGACTGCGCTGGAGTTATGCCTGCCGATGATTGCGCCGGTGCGACCGCGCATGGCGCTACTGCCGGCCGGCCCGGAGCTGCGCCACTTTCTGTGGGGCAAGGCGGCAAGGACGTTTCGCTCGTTCTTCCCGCGGCTGCTCGAGGAGCTGCGCTGCAGCTACGACTATGTCGTCATTGATACTCCGCCCGATTACAACGTCTTGAGCCGCAACGCGATTGCGGCGTCTGACCTGGTCGTTGTCCCGCTCGACGCGAGCGCGATGAGTATTGATTGTCTGGAGGAGCTCGTAAAGAGCTGCGCTCACATAAAAGGTCCCACCTGGTCGATACTGCGCACGATGGTCAATCGGCAGGCATCGCGCGTGCGAGAGCTTGCTGCAGAGCGTCTTCACTCGAACCTCAATGTCGCTCACGGTATGCCGCACCCCGCGGAGGATGAGGCAGATGCGGACGACGACATCGAGGCCAATCTTGAGGACGCTGACCGGTTTATCGAGATGATGGAACGTCGAGAAACTCGGCAAAGCAATCCCAACGGCTTCTCCGCTGCCGCGACAGGGAGCACTGAGGATGCAGAGAGTCCAATTTATTTATTGAACTCCGTGGTTTATCGGACGGAGCAGCAAAATCGCTTGAGTTTTCTCGGAAAAACGGCGTTCGATACCCGGGCGACTTTCCGATTGGCAGAACAGTACGGTGGCGTTGCTCGAGAGCTTGAAGAGATTCTGTCACTACTTTCCGAGGAAGCTGATAACTCGCTTTCTGTGGCCGATCTAATGACCGCAGCCCATCATCCTTCTGCCGGCTAGTTATCCGACCCCTCAAACGTTTCTCTGCGAAAGGTATTCTAGGGGTAAGAAACGTAGTAGCCGACTAGAATCGTGGGATATGTCGTGCCGCTTTTTGACGCAATGATACTGCAAAGTTGTAACCTCTATCGGTTCGACCACTAGACCAAAAAGAGGTATTGTTCAGTGGGGCGGCTGTGCGCCTTCGTCTTTTTCGAAGGCGCTCAACAGATTCGCCAAGGCAACCGCACCCGCTGGATTCCCGAGTGACCGTTGGAAGTGCGGATCAGGCTGTCACCAGCAGGGCAGGCGATGTAGCTCGAAGGGGATAGTCCCGCAAG
>JAGRAW010000449.1 GCA_020434415.1 Bdellovibrionales bacterium | reverse complement strand
CTCCTGTTCCTACGCCCGCTACAAATCCGTGGACCTCGGTGCCTTGGAATGCTTCTACAATTTCCGGACCTGTTGTCGTCTCATGAATTTCCGGGTTGGCAGGGTTCTCCATTTGATTGAGCATCACGTAGCCACACGTCTCAACAAGTTCCTGAGCTTTTTCTCCTGCAATATGCATCCCGATCCACTCTGTGGCTTCCACCACGATAAGCTCGGCTCCGAGTGCTCTGATGATTCTCATCTTTTCCTTGGACATGACGCTCGGCGTAACGATAACGAGAGGATAGCCCTTTACCGCTGCGGCAAAAGCCAAACCGATTCCTGCGTTGCCGGAACTGGCCTCGACGAGCGTATCTCCCGGTTTGAGGGTGCCTTCGCGCTCGGCATCTTCGATCATCGCGACCGCCATTCGGTCCTTCACGCTCCCTCCTGGGTTCAGATACTCAAGCTTGACCCATACGGTCGCACTTGATTCGGGAACGACGCGTTGCAGTTTCACAAGAGGGGTACGACCGACTAATTGAAGCAAATTATCGAATTTTCCGCTCACAATCGTATATCCTCCTCACTCACAGTACCGAGCTTCAACGGCGCCCGAATTCGACATCTCACTTGCCCCAAAATTATGAAGTCCGCCGATTCTGCTGAGAAGCTTGAGATAATACGCATCCTCGACAAGAAGATCGGTCATCAAGTCTAACAGCTGTTTGTTCTGTCGAAGCTCCAACCATGCATCCCTAATGGCGACATTAAGACTCTGCATCCTTTGCGTGTCTTTGCGAAGCTTTTCAGACGCCAAGAGTACAAAGCCCTTGATAGTTAATATCGTCCCTGGGTGTGCTTAAATATTCGCAGCGATTAAACAACACATTGAAATTATGGTTCGGGAACCAAATTATTGACTTGAGCGAAGGATCGCCTTCGGCAAGCAGGGCAGATGCTTCATCAGGCGGCATGTTTACGACCTTCACCTTCGACGGGTTTACTGTACCGCGCGCCACCAAATCTTCAAAATACAGCGGTGAACACCACGACTCTTCGGCCAAGAACCCGTATTGGCCCGTGCCGAGGGCCTCTGATCTTCTTCGCTTAGCGAGCGGTGCTACCACTCGCATAGAAGTTTGCGGCATAAGCAAGACCGGAAGAAACTCCCCGTATGCCTTCTTGCGAATTTCTGACTCCGGTACCGCAGTGGCAATGACCGTAATGCAGGCATCTGGGTGAGTTCCGGAAATGCCGTTTCCTGAATGCGCCAGTATCTCTTTCGAAAGAGCAAATCGATAATCGACTTCGATATTGTATCCTTTAAAATACTTGAGATAGTAAAGTATCGACACTGACGATGCTGCACAGGTAGGCACCATAATTCGTAGCGGCTCATCCCTGCAAAGATTCCTTTGAAGCTCCGTTTCTCCTATCCCGGTCCCGAGCTGCTGGGTGTAGGTCAAGTTCGAGCAAGCTTCATCGTCAAAACGGAAATTCCTCGCACCGAGCTTGATCAGCAGTGGGTTTTCGTAGATTTGCGACAGCGCTCGGGCCAGTTGGTTACGGCGAAAGATGTCGGTAATGCTCAACATCGCAAATACTTCGCGTTTGAACATCTCGCGAAGGTCTTCTCTGATAGCAAGACCACCCAGACTCGGCGGGAGGAGCGACGAAGTCTTTTGACGAGCGACAAATTTTCTCAAGCGAGCTCGCGTATCGTCGCGAACGGGCACTAACGAGGGCACAGCTCCCTGAAGGACCTGAGCGAGAATGGACTTTTCCAGCACGCTTGAATCGGGGCCTGACGTTTGTGGCGACACGGCAGGCGCGGGCTCTTTTCTTCTCTTTCCGCGAGGAGTGATGAACCGTTGTGGCCGCCAAAGTCGCTCGATAAAATAAGCGAGATTCAAAAGCACTTTCGGGTCGCAGACCTGCAACTCGTCGACGTATACTTTTATGTTGTCTGGCGAAAGTTGATTGGTGTTTACGCTGATTACTGCCGGGCCCTTCAGCCGTTGAGCCGCGTTGTGTGTTCGAAGAATCCGTTTAGCAATAGTTGAGCCCTTACGATCAAGCCCGAAAATGTCCAACAGCCAATCGCTTTGCTTTGAGATTGCGTAGCCCAATGACGAAGCTGGAGAGGGAGCGGTTCCTTCTAACCGAGGCGTTGCATCCTCTCCTTCAAGCTGGGTTTCCCGTCCCCATGCAGCGGTCTTAAGCAGCACAATCGAGAGCGCCTGCACCGCAGGCGTCCACTGAAAAGAACCTACGGTTCCCGGAAGACCGGTTGATTTGCCTCTAACTGCTGCGAGCTCGCCTTCATTTAAATGGTGGGCAAAGGTAGTTTTGTACAGCTCAATATCAGGCTCTTTCGAAAACCAAAGCTGTAGGCAAGATTCTGCCATGAGTGAGAAAACTCGCAGTGCGTAGCCACGACCCAGTGAAGTTGACGGAAATTGTATTCTTTCTCACCAGAAAAGCAAGCTGTGTCGCCGAAATGTGCTCTTCTTGCGGAGGTGCTCGGGATTGGCGCGGCGCAGATCAACCCAACGTGCCGTTTCTTTGCAGGGCTTGCATAGCAATGCAAGCCAAACGTGGTTCGTTTCGTAGGAACACAAATGGAAGCGAATAATCTTTTAGACTGCCTCGAGCTTCGGGACGAAATTACGGGATACTGGGTGTCTCAAGCGATTTATGCAGCCGCTAAGCTAGGTCTTGCAGATCACTTCTCCAGCTCGGCTCGTCAGGTTGAGGAGCTTGCACGTGAAACCGAAACGAAACCAGATATGCTGTTTCGCCTGCTTCGTGCGCTGGCCTCCCATGGTATCTTTGCTGAGGACCCCCCGGGGAGTTTTAGGCTTACGCCAAAAGCAGAACTTTTAAAAACAGATCACCCAGCCTCTCTGCGGTACTATTCCATCTTTTTCGGGGAATATACTTATACGGCCTTTTCGAATCTTCTCACCAGCATCCGCACGGGAGAGAGCGCCTTCAGTATATCGTTCGGCATGAACTATTTCGACTTTATCGCCGACAGACCCGATGCAGCCCTAATTTTCAATAACGCGATGGGGTCGGTTTCGCTCAAGCAAGCGGAAATTCTCTTAAAGGAGTTCGAATTTTCACCCTTCAAACAAATCATTGATATCGGCGGTGGGAATTGCGTGTTGCTGTTCACGATTCTCGAAGCTTATCCGCATCTCGAAGGAGCACTCTTCGAACTCAGCAGTGTCATATCCGATGCTAAGGAGAATCTGCGGAAATATAGAGTTGATTCGGCGCGAGTTCGATTCCTTGAAGGTTCTTTTTTTGAATCGGTGCCAGAGTGCTCAGGCGCGTTTATCCT
>JAGRAW010000448.1 GCA_020434415.1 Bdellovibrionales bacterium | reverse complement strand
GTATCAAGCAGTTGACTCCTGACATTTGGGAATCGGTGCCTCATCGCTATCCGACTGGTGCGCGAGTCAAGGGCACGGTGACCAGCATCACCGACTTCGGCGTGTTCATGGAGCTGGAAGAGGGCGTGGAGGGACTGATCCACGTGTCTCAGCTTGGGCTCCAGCGCGGCGAGAACCTCAAGGATCGGTTCAAAGTCGGCGATGAGGTCGAAGCTGAAGTCATCAACGTCGACCGTAACGAGCGGCGAATCAGCTTGAGCATGAAAGGTGCTCGTCGACGACGTGAGAAGGAAGAGTACGCACAGTATCTCGAAGATACGAGCAGTGCCGTTACCTTCGGTGACTTGTTGCAACAGCAAGTCGGCGGAGCAGGGGACGACGATAAGTAGTCCATGAGGCGCTGCTGCGGGACACCTGCGGCAGCGCCATCGAAAGCCGCCTCGTCCGAAAGTCGAAGATGCTTCGACTACGGATGAGGCGGCTTTTTTATTTTGGCCTCTGTGTAGATGCGGCTTATGGGGCGGCAAACTGAGATTTTACTTCGCTGGTTCCTGGCCTGCCTATTTCACGAATGAGCGAATGAGCGTGCGGGTAAGGCATACTTGGCCCCGCAGCCTCGCTCGATGGACGATAATCGCGATTATGGGTCAGCGAACGGCAGGCGTATCGGACGGGCGTTGCGAGAAGTCACAGCTAGCGAGTAGCTACGGGCTACTGCGCTCGGTCGGTGAGGCTGACGAGCGTGCGACGCAAGTGCTGTAAGGCCTGCGATGGCGGCAACGTGCGACTGGTGTCGAACCAGTCGACCAGCGCTTGGACGAACCCGTGCTCGTAACTTCCAATGGGTACGTGAGTCGAGTCGAACATTGCGCTTTCCAGAGCAAGTCGTAGCGCGTCAAGGGTAGCCAGCGAGGGCTCGCCGGCTGCGCCAAGGCGCAGGGTGCCGGAGCGAAGCTGCGCGAGAACTCCGCGAAGTTCATACACGACGCAATAGAGTACTTCTGCGAGGGGGATTCGTCGTTGCGGCTGAATTCCGCCGCGTGCTCTCGCCTGCTCGATTGCTTGTGCGACCAGTGCAGAGAAACTTGCAGGTTCGTACGGCCGAACCAGGACTCCGTCAGCACCGGCTTCAAGCAGAGCTGCGGGAGGTTCGGAATCGGAGTCGAGCACGGCAAAATAGGCGCAGCCACGATTTTTGCTCACCGCTCGACCTTGCCAGATCACGTTCTGTCGGCTCTCAGCTGACAGTGAGGGGCCGAGCAAGCACGCATCGATGTGCCGAGCTTCCAGCGTAGCGAGGGCGTTCGAGACGGATTTGGCTTCGAGCACGGTGAAACGGTCGGCCATTGCGGCAAGATCTGCCACAAGGGTACGGCGGGAACGAAAACTGGAATCAACAACGAGTGCTTGTTCGAGCATTATGCAACATCTACTGAGCGGCCTCCGGCGGAATACCATCTTCCTGAAAGCGCCTACGGCAACGAGCGGTGACACTTTCTACCGCATCGCCTATAGTGCCGACCGGTGCGAGGCACGCTAGAAAGTCAATCGCGGATTTCCGACTTGTGTCAAGCGAAACCGCAAACCGCAGTTTGATCGTGCGCCTTATGCTCGTTAGCGTTCGCCCTAGTCAATAGTTCAAGAGGTAGCAGTGAGTTCTCACCCGCAAAGTCTCCAGAACCACCCGTCGCAGCTCGGATTACTCGACGTTGCGGCAGACCCTGCTCCTGCGAAGGCAGACCCTGCTCCTGCGAAGGCAGACCCTGCTCCTGCGAAGGCAAACTCTGTTCCTGCGAAGGCGAAACCGCCTCGGACGCTGGCCCCGATGTTGCAGCAGTACGTCGACATCAAGGCGCGATACACGGAACACCTGCTGCTGTTTCAGGTCGGTGATTTTTACGAGATATTTTTTGAAGACGCCCGCACTGCCGCCGATGTGCTGGGTATTCGCCTGACATCGCGGGACAAAGACCAAACAGATCCCATCCCTATGTGCGGCGTTCCGATCCACGCCTTGGACAATTATCTGCCGAAGCTGCTTGCCGGCGGCTATAGCTGTGTCGTGGTATCCCAGACAGAAGATTCCAATGCCAAGAAGGGCATGGTGCGCCGAGAGATCACGCGCATTGTGACTCCAGGTGTGCGCTATGAGGGAGACGGACTCGACGAGAAGCGATTCAACTTCCTGGCTTCGGTGTGCATGACGCCGAATGGCGCCGGCGCCGTCGGCTTCGTCGATGTTTCCACGGGACACCTTCGTGTGCGGGAAACGGAAACAGTCGATGAGCTGGTCGAGGTCTGCCGAAAAGTGCAGCCGGCCGAGCTGCTCCTGCCGTCGTTGCTGTTTGACCTCCCGGTGGATCGACAGCGAGGATGGCTTCGAGAACTGCAGCGATTTGCAAGTGAGTTGGGCATCAAGGCCGTCCGCCGACCCTTCGACCGCGCTGCGGCACCGAATGTCGCTGAACGGCTTCGGGAGGTATTCACTGATGAGTCGGTGTTGCCGAGTCGCGAGCAGCTTGACGGCATGGGTGAGGCGGGCCGAGCGGCACTGCTCGCGCTGCTCGGCTATGTCCAGGAAGTCACCTTTTCAGGCAAACCAAATTTTGCGGATTTTCGCATTGAGGAGCAGGAAACGTCGGTCTTCATCGATGCTGCAACCCGCCGCAATCTCGAGCTCGTAGAAGCGCGGATCGATGGCGATCGGAGAAATTCTCTCCTCGCGCATATCGATAGCTGTAGAACCGCCATGGGGTCTCGCCTGCTGACAGACTGGATTTTGGCTCCAAGCTCGCTACAGGAGGAGATCGAAGCTCGGCATGATGCCGTTGAAGAGCTGCTCGGGGACTTTGATGTGCTGGAAGGCTTACGGACCGAGTTTGCTGCAGTGCGCGATATCGACCGCCTCGTCTCGAGGATCACGGGGCTTCGCGCGGTGCCTCGTGACATTGCAATATTGCGAGACTCCGTTCAGGCATTTTCAGCGGTCAAAGTGCTGTTGGAGCGGGTAGAGACTCCGCTCCTCGTTTCGCTCCGCGAACGCTTCGACACCTTGGAAGATGTGTATGCCGAGCTTTCGCAATCGTTGGTAGATGAGCCCCCCTTGAAGTATTCTGAAGGAGGTATCTTCCGGGAAGGATTTCATGCAGAGATTGATCGGCTTCGCGCGATCCGTAGCGACGGGCGAAGTCGGCTGGCTGAGCTCGAAGCCGCGGAGAAGCAGAGAACCGGCATCTCCGGCCTCAAGGTCAAATACAACAACGTCTTTGGCTACTTCATCGAGATTTCCAAAGCGCACCTGGCGAAGGCGCCTGCAGACTATGAGCGTAAGCAAA
>JAGRAW010000447.1 GCA_020434415.1 Bdellovibrionales bacterium | reverse complement strand
GAAATGGTCAAGAAGGCGCTGGCAGAGGAGGGGCTCGAGGGCCACGGATTGCGGATTGCAGTTCACGGCGGTGGGTGCTCCGGACTGCAGTATGCTTTGGACTTCTCTGATCAAAGCCGGCCCGGCGATACCATCTTCGAAGTCGACGGCCTGACGATTTACGTCGATATGGCCAGCATGCAGTATTTGACCGGCGCCGAAATCGACTATGTCAGCGGACTGCAGGGCACCGGGTTCAAGTTCCATAATCCCAACGCCCAGCGCACCTGTGGCTGCGGTCATTCATTTAGCTAACCGGGTTGGTCCATGGACCAACCCCAAACTGGGCGGCCAGAAGCTGTGGACTATGGAGGAACTGACCTCACATGAGAGGCCCAGTTTCTTCTTCAGGTCGGCTATTTCTCTGCGTCGTCTTTGCCGTTAGTCTAGTGGCAGCATTTCGAATTTTACAGCCTACCCCTGTTCCCGTGATTTCAGTGGACGAGCTTGCAGCGCTCCGCCGGGCGGGCACGAACGTCTTTTTGCTTGACGTCCGCCAACCGGAAGAACATCAGCGATCCGCTATCCCGGGGTCTGTGCTTGTTCCTCTCGGCGAATTGGAGGAGCGCTTCTCCGAGATAGTCGAGCTCGCCGGTCGGGCTGATACCACAGTAGTCTACTGCGAGGTCGGCGGTCGCAGTGAACGTGCTGTGAGAAGGCTGGACGAGCTTGGACTGCACGGAGCTAAAAATCTCATCGGCGGTATTCGCGCCTACGCATCTTCCTCGGGTGAGTGAGCGTTCGCAGAGGCGCTTGCCTCTGTTGTCAGTGAGTGACCAGGGTCGGTCATCCCTGTTTCAGAAAACCTAACTTTTGTAGAACCAGGACAGAGTAGGGCGAGAGCCAGCGCGAAAGGGCTGCGTCCGGAGCTTCAGGTTACTTAACGTCGGGGTTTTTGGGAGAAAATTTCCTTTGCGGGAAGCATCTCTACCTGATAATTGTTTGTTCAATTAATGAGTTTTCGGTATCCGCTCGTTTATTGCCAGTGCCGTCGCTGATGCAGCGTGAGCGCTTTTGCGAGAGTAGTTTTCTTGCCGAGTATGTGCTCACTCGCGGTTATGCATCGCGATATTGGCTCTCGTACCTAACGTCGGCGACTCCGGCTCCTGTTACTTGCCTTACGTGGAGCAGGAGGTGGTGTCCGGTTAAGACGGTGGTCATCAAGCCGGCGGATTGAGCTCACGGTAAACAGTAGCGCGTCACTTCAAATGAAAAGCAGTGAGCGCATTCATCAAAAAGGGGGTCTAGCTCGCCATGCGGACTAACAGTTCCTACTTTGCTCGCAGCGCAGTTGCATTAGGGATCGCAGTAAGCACTTTCACGCCGTTTGGTGGGGTTTCCTCGATTCGGGAAGCAAATGCACAAGATCTGCTTCCTCGAGACAACGGCATTTATAGTTATCACCGAGCTCCTCGCTACCGCGAGAGCGAGTCGCACCCGATCCGTATCTTGGCTTATCTCGTGCACCCCATTGGTTGGGTGGCTCGTGAAGGTGTGTTTCGACCGCTAAGCGCGTTCACCTCCAGCACGACCTTCACCCGCAGCTTCTTCGGGTATCGCGAGCCATTCGATTTCCGCGAGCCGGAGTGTTTCTCGAGCAGTGACGCAGTGCCCGACTGCCGGCAGGTACCGCCGTACACCAACATTGGCGGTGGACCGCGAGACCAGATCATCGGCGGCGCTGAGGAAGGTTCTCTTGTGCCCGGAGAGCGGCAGGTGTTTTTCCCTGACGTAAACTTCGAATTCGACAAAGCCAGCTTGAATGACCTGGGCAAAGGACGCGTTCGTCAGATCGCTCAGTTGCTGGCATCGGTGCCAAGTCTGAAAGTGGTCATTGAAGGTCACGCTGATTTTAAAGGCACTGACGAATACAACATGTCGCTCGGAGAGCGTCGAGCGCAGTCAGTTATCGCAGAATTGACCGAGCTCGGCATCGATCCGAACCGGCTCTCGCCGATTAGCTATGGCGAAGGCAAGCCGATCTTCACCGAAGAGGAAGATTGGGCACGAGCTGTCAATCGACGAGTGCAGTTTTCCGTTGGCGGCGATGCCGCTCCGACGGAAACAGCTGCTGCGAGCGACTTGCCTGCAGCGGCAGAATAGCTCTGTCAGCGGAAGCTCGTCGTAAGACAAACTTCCGCGCGACAAAGCAAAAAAGCTGGGGAGAGATTCCCCGGCTTTTTTTTTGATCCAACGCTAGATAGTTACCGCGTGCCTCTCCCGGACGCGCCCCGTGTCCATTCGCTACGGAACCTAGAACGAGCTGGGTGCTCCGCCTAACCTGGCTGTCTCAGCACGAGCCGCTCTATTCACGACAGGTCACCGACGTAGCGTGGAAGTGCTACTTGCGCTCGAAGCCGAAGAAGGGGAGCACTGCTTTTCGCCAGAAGGAATCTCGCCGACGCTGCGGCTCAATCAAGGAACGTACGGTCTCACTTTCCGACAGTAGGAGCATCTGCTCGCGCTCGGATCGCGCCTCGAGCTTCTCGATGCGTTGTCGCAACCAGTCGCGCTCTTCCTTCACCATATCGAGCTGGGCTCGCAACCCTTTGTTGATCTCGATTAGCTCCTGATGAACGATGGCAGGCACTCGCGCATGAAACCCCGTCGAGTCCTCTTGATCTATACCTGGGGCTTTTTGCTTGGGTTGCTCTTCCACCTCGCCCCAGCGCTCGACGTTTCCCTCGAAGCGGACTTCAAGCTGCTCGCGAAGCGGAGTGTAAGGCTTCGACTCTTGTCGACCATCGACCTCTTGCCGATTAGTAAAGGCACTCCGAGCCGCCTCCGAGCCTGTCGTAGTGCTCTCGGCCCCTGTCGCCGCAACATCGACCCCGGTCGCAGCAACATCGACCCCTGTCGCAGAAACAGGGCCGGCCGCTTGAGAGAGTGAACCCGCGCTCGTTGGGGCGGGACTTGCCGCAGTCTCGCTCGCTTGAACGGCCGCCCTGCTATCGTGAATGGCCGCTCTGCTATCATGAATGACCTGAGCGTATGCGGTGCTTTCGCTAGAACGCGGGCTTTGAGCCGGACCCGACAGTTCCGTCCCAGCCGAACTCTCCGTATTCGCCAAACGTCGCCGATCGGCGCGGGTGTAAAACAGGGTTCGGATATCTGACTCGCGATAAGACGGGGTGCCGTTGTTGTCGACCATCTCAAGCAGCCCGAAGCTCTGATACTGCTCGAGCGTCTCTCGAGACACTCCCGCAAGCTCAGCACTTTCCGGCACCGTGAGTAGTCGGCCGGACTTCGCTCCAACGTCTTCGGTATTGCCTGAAGCTACTGCTTGATTCGACATTGGACACTCCCTACTTGTCTAAA
>JAGRAW010000446.1 GCA_020434415.1 Bdellovibrionales bacterium | reverse complement strand
CCGGATCGGTAGCCTGGACCTTCGTTGCACCGAACAGATTGCACGAAATCAAAACGAACGCAGTGATAACCTTGCCACGAACAGAACCGGAAATAGACATGGCGTCTTCTCCCCAAACAAAACCCAGCCAACCGCGGCTGCACGTCTGCCTTCAACCTGCAACACGACAGGAGCAGAAAAATACGCGCTTGCTTCTTCCGCCTCGCGGAAGCGAAGGAAGCGATCCGACCGCTACTCGAATTGTAAGAGAAAGAGCAATGCCTGAGACAACAGCATGGGATAGCAGATATTGTTCCTAATTTTCGAGCGAAGTCTACTCCCATGTAAAGGAGACTGCCGGTTGATGGCGCCTGCTGCACTGGGTGTGCACGGTGCAGACTCGACTTCCGCTAGTGCGCAACCACACTTCCAGTAGGAAAGCTAATTGTGCAGTCCGTAGTATAAGGGTTGGTTTATGTTCTGCCGTTCCCCTAATTTCGCGATACCGATGGCGACTACGAGACTAACAGGGCTCAGCGGGATCCGGGCAGAAGTCGTACATGAAGCGAAACCAGGTTCGAAAGGCATCGGCGATGCCCGCGTTCACGATTACTGTAAAGGAGAAGTCCTCGTCGAAGCCGCCAAGCTTGATGTTCGAGAGAATGTTAACCCGGTCGCCGAAGGTGTCCACTGCCGCCGGTGCTGTGTAGCCGCGTGGGAAAAATTTGAAGTCCTTCCCCACGTAGTTCAGAATTGGATGCTTTTGCTCGAACACCTCCCAATCAAAAATATGATAGGAGCGGATCTTCTGCCTCTTGGTCTCCTTGATGAACTCGGGAAAGCCGGTCATCACGCGGGGATCCATCCAAGCACCTTTTGCTCCGATGCTGTAGAAGTCTTCCCCTACGCGGATAATGTCTCGGAGATAGTTCTTCCAACCCTCGACACCGCGGTAGATATAGACCTCTTCGACTCGCGGCACTTCTCTGTAGATACGTTCGAGCTCAGGCATCGCCCGCCGAAGGAGTAAAGCCTTCTCTTCGACAAGTTCCAGCAGCTTCTGCGGATCGACCGGCCGATACACGTTTTCATTCCGCTGCAGCACCTCAAAGACGAGCCCTTTCTCCAGCAGCCGCTTGATTGAATCGTAGACGTTTCGGCGATGCACTTTCGATTTCGCGGCAATCGCGCCGACTGAACTTTCCCCCTCCTGGAGTAACGTTTCGTAGATTCTCGCCTCGTTTTTAGAGAGGCCTAGCTGTTGAAGCAGCGGCGCATACATATATTAAACAATTATTCCATGCGGTTACGCTGCAAACTAAGCTGCGCCGTGTCCTTGTGTGGTGGTATTGGCCACCACCCAGCAGATTAGTAAGCTTTCCCCCGCCCGGTCAATGCAAAACGGAAGGCAATGAGGGGGCAATGAAGGGACAGCCAATGAGGCAACGAAGGGACAGCCAATGACAGGGGAACAAAGAAGGCAACGAAAGGACAGCCAATGACAGGGGCAACCAAGGACAACTAAGGCAACTAAGGAAAGGCAACTAAGGGACAGCCAATTAACGAAGCGACGGTAAAAGAGGACAAAAGAGGGACAGCCAATGGCGGTACTGACACAAAACGAAGGGATGCTACTTTTAGCCGCGTTCGGCTGCGCAATGCTCATCCTGGTTTGGTGGGGAGCCAAGCGCGAGCACGGCCTCGACGGTTTTCTGGCAGCGAACCGAGACGTCTCTGTCGGTCATGGAGCGCTCAGTATTGCGGTAAGCTGGATCTGGGCTCCCGCTGTGTTCATTTGTTCGCTTCAGGCCTACACGAAAGGGCTTCCCGGTGTTTTCTGGTTCACCTTCCCCAACGTCCTTTGCTTCTTTACCTTCGCTCCGCTCGCAATTCGCTTCCGCCGCTCATTGCCGCATGGCTACACCCTACCCGAGTACATCGCCTTCCGCTTTCCCGCCTCGAGAAGAGCTCACCTCGCTCTTCTTGTCGTTTTTTTCGGCTATCAGCTCGGGGCGGTGATCATCAATACGCTTGCCGGGGGCCTGCTGTTGAACGCCGTGGCGGGCATAAAGTTCTCCCACGCCGTCCTCGGTATGAGCACCATCGCAATTTCGTATTCCTTGCTTGGCGGACTTCGTGCCTCGATTCTGACGGATGTGATTCAAATGGCCATGCTGCTCCTCGTCGCACTCGCATTGGTTCCGTGGTCGTTGCAGGTGGCCGGAGGTTCGGCGGTGCTTTTGGCGGGACTTGGAGGATTCGATGGGTCGCATCGAAATCTGCTGGACCCTTGGATCGCGTTCACGATGGGAATTCCAATGACACTAGGACTTCTTGCAGGACCAATCAGTGACCAGATGTTCTTCCAGCGCGCGCAGGCAATTCGGGAAGCGTCACCGTTTCGAACATTTATCATTGCCGGATTGCTTTTCGCCGTCGTTCCGGTGGTCCTTTCGTCACTCGGCTTTATCGGCGCGGGGCTAGCCCAAACGAAAGGATTCTCGGTATCTGATCCGCAACTTGTCGGACCGGCGGTCGTTGCGGAGTTGCTTCCGAGAACAGCGCTCTATCTTTTTTGTCTAATGGCTTTTGCAGGCCTCTGTTCGACACTGGATTCAGCCTACTGCGCGATCAGCGCACTCGGCAGCATCGACGTCTACCGGCGCTATGTAAATTCGCAAGCGACCGATGCTCAACTCCTAAGAGCATCCCGCTTCTCGATGCTCGCGCTCGGCACCCTCGGCACCGGTGCGGCACTGCTTCAGCCGCAACTCCTCTGGGTGTTTCTGATCTACGGGGCGCTTGCGGCTGCCGGGATGTTTCCGATCATTTTCAGCCTTTGCTGGTCGGGTGTCACCGAGCGAGGAGTGTTTTGGGGTGTCTGTTCATCACTGTGCTTAGGGCTCCCGCTTTCCATGTACGCCAACATATCCGAACGGCCGGTATTGATTGTTCTTGCAGCGGTCTTGAGCACTTTCGTCGGCGGCATAGTCTGTATTCTTCTTCGCAAGACTGCCGAACTCGAACCGTTCATGAACGACGGGGACGGTGAACAGCACTATCGGTCCCATACAAATCGGGACACCCAATGTACCCTCGTTGCCATGCCCGGTTCGCACCGGGATCCCGGGTGCAACGTTGAGTTGATCCGGTATGAGCGAACGAAAAGCTAACCGCTTACAGGTCGTAGCAGGTTCGGACTCGGGAAAGGCAGGACGCAGATCTTGCGGGGGGGATGACCGATGACGCTTCTCCTACCTAAAAGCACCTAGCCGCGGCAGTCACTCCTTTGAACCATTGACGACCACAGCACTCGGCCGCCTGACGCATCGCTTCAACCTTCCCCGCCACTCGGGGAAACATCTTCCGAAAACGACCTGAGCTCTGTAGC
>JAGRAW010000445.1 GCA_020434415.1 Bdellovibrionales bacterium | reverse complement strand
CATCACGCCGATCCCGAAGCCGAAGAAGCGGCGAGGAAAGGCCGCGCAAGAAGAACCCGTCTTCGACGAGGCGAAGGACATCTCGACCGAGGATCAGCGCTACGAGACGATGTCGATCGTCAACGATGTGAGACGTCGCGTTGATGAATGGCGGCGACTTCCGAATCCGAGTGATTGGCGAGTCACTCCAGAGACTGCGAGACTCCTCCAGCACTGGCGTCACCACAAGTTTGGTGCAATCCGGCCATTCTTCTGCCAAGTCGAGGCTGTTGAAACACTGATCTGGTTGAGCGAGGTTGCCCCGGCACTCGGAAAGACGGGCAAGTTCTTCCTCGATCACTTCGAGGCGGCCAGTGAGCAAGCCAATCCGGGACTGTATCGGTTGGCGCTGAAGCTCGCCACCGGCTCTGGAAAGACGACTGTCATGGCGATGATCATCGCCTGGCAGACTGTCAATGCGGTCCGACGCCCGAACAGCAAGAAATTCACAAGAGGGTTTCTGGTTGTCGCACCTGGACTGACGATTCGCGATCGGCTGAGAGTGCTTCAGCCTCATGACCCCGACAGCTACTACCAGAGCCGCGAGTTGGTGCCTGGGGACATGCTTGCCGATCTTGATCGCGCGAAGATCGTCATCACGAACTTCCACGCGTTCAAGCTGCGGGAAACGATGCAGCTATCCAGCGGAAATCGTGCGTTGCTTCAGGGCCGCGGCGAAGCGCTGGAGACTACCGAAACCGAGGGCCAGATGATTCAGCGGGTCATGCCTGATCTGATGGGCATGAAGGGAATCATGGTGCTTAACGATGAAGCGCACCACTGCTACCGAGAGAAGCCTGGAGAGGACGACGAGGGAGAGCTGAAGGGGGATGACCGCAAAGAGGCCGAGAAGAACCGTGAAGCTGCGCGGCTGTGGATCTCCGGTCTTGAAGCCGTTGGTCGCAAGCTCGGTCTCCAGCATGTTGTTGACCTTTCTGCGACGCCGTTCTTCCTTCGTGGGTCCGGGTACGCAGAAGGCACGCTGTTTCCGTGGACCGCGAACGACTTCTCGCTGATGGATGCAATCGAGTGCGGCATCGTCAAGCTGCCGCGTGTTCCCGTTGCCGACAACATCCCTGGTGGCGAGACGCCGATCTTCCGCGAGTTGTGGAAGCACATCTCAAAGAAGATGCCGAAGAAGGGACGGGGCAAGGGAGGCACTCTCGATCCACTGAAGATTCCCGTGGAGTTGCAGACGGCCCTCGAAGCGCTTTACGGACACTACGCAAAGACCTTCGAGCTGTGGGAGAAGGAAGGTCTTGATGTGCCTCCGTGCTTCATCGTGGTGTGCCAGAACACCGCGATCTCAAAGCTGGTGTACGACTACATCTCCGGGTTCATTTCGGAGAATGACGATGGCACTAGCCAACTGATAGATGGGCGACTGCCGTTGTTTCGAAATCACGACGAGCACGGAAACGCCATCGCTCGTCCCCGCACTCTCTTGATCGACAGCGAGCAGCTCGAATCTGGCGATGCGCTCGATACCACCTTTCGAGACATGGCGAGCGGTGAGATCGAGCGCTTCCGTCGCGAGATTATCGAGCGCACCGGTGACCGGAAAGCGGCCGACAACATCACCGACCAGGATCTGCTACGGGAGGTGATGAACACGGTCGGGAAGAAGGACAGACTTGGAGAGTCCATTCGCTGTGTCGTATCCGTCTCAATGCTGACCGAGGGCTGGGACGCTAACACCGTCACGCATGTGCTCGGTGTGAGAGCCTTCGGGACGCAGCTCCTGTGCGAACAGGTGATTGGGCGGGCCCTGAGGCGGCAGTCCTACGACTTGAACGAGGAGGGGCTCTTCAACGTCGAGTACGCCGATGTCCTCGGTATTCCGTTCGACTTTACAGCCAAACCGGTTGTCGCCCCACCGCAACCTCCGAGAGAGACTGTTCACGTCAAGGCAATCCGGCCAGATCGCGATCCCTGCGAGATTCAGTTCCCCCGAGTCGAGGGTTACCGCGTCGAGCTGCCGGAAGAGAGGCTAACGGCGAAGTTCGACGACGACTCGACGTTGGAGCTGACGCCCGAGCTCGTCGGCCCTTCGGTCACGAGGAACGAAGGCATCATTGGAGAGGGAGTAGACCTCACGTTGGTGCACACCGGTGACCTGCGGCGTTCCACGCTGCTCTTCCATCTGACGCAGCGGCTTCTCTACACGAAGTGGCGTGATCCCGGCGACGAGCCAAAGCTCCATCTCTTTGGTCAGCTCAAGCGTGTCACAAAGGAATGGCTCGGCAGCCATCTCGTCTGCAAGGGAGGAACGTACCCGGCACAGCTCATGTATTTGACGCTGGCGGACATGGCATGCGAGCGCATCACGCGCGGAATCGTCACCAAGCATGCCGGAGAGTGTCCGATCAAGGCTGTGCTCGACCCGTATAACCCGACGGGATCAACGGCGTTCGTGAACTTCAACACCTCGAAGAAGGACCGGTGGAAGACTGACGCCAGGCGTTGCCACGTCAACTGGGTCATACTCGACAGCGACTGGGAGGCAGAGTTCTGTCGAGTTGCCGAAGCTCACCCGAAGGTCGTGGCGTACACGAAGAACCACAATCTTGGCTTGGAGGTCCCGTACCGATACGGGTCAGAGTCTCGCATCTACCGGCCGGACTTCATCGTTCTGATCGATGATGGCCGAGAGCCCCACGAAGACGGCACTCCGAACCTTCTTCACCTCGTAGTCGAAATCAAGGGCTACCGACGAGAGGACGCCAAGGAAAAGGCCGGCACCATGCGTGACTACTGGGTGCCTGGAGTCAACAACCTCGGCAGCTTCGGTCGGTGGGCGTTCGCGGAGTTCTGCGATGTCTACGAGATGGAGGCAGACTTCGAGGCCAAGATCGAGCAGCACTTCAACGAGATGATAGACAACGCTGTTGCCGCTTCAGACGAAGCGGTAGCAAGCTAGAACCGTAGGACACTTCATGGCGAAGAGTACGACCAAGAGGAAGACGAAGAGCCAGGCGACGCGGAAGAGTGTTGAGACTCTGACGCACGAGGACGCTACTCGCAAGAACATCCCGACGGCAGAGTTTCAGTCGGTGATGCCGAAGGAGCAGCAGTCGCCTGTTCGTGTGGCCTACGAACGGCGCAACCGCGACCTCGATCCACAACTCGTGTGGCGTGGAAAGGATGAGCAGGACTGGTCCGACTTGGTGGTGCATGCGCCCCCGTTGTTCATTCAGGAGAAAGTGCAGCCGAAGGTGCTGATCGACGATCTCTTGCGCAGGACAGAGAAACAGGACAGAGCCGACGACCCGCAACTCGACATGTTTGCGGACTTCAATGGGGTGCCGGAGGGGGACGCAAAGACCGAGTTCTATC
>JAGRAW010000444.1 GCA_020434415.1 Bdellovibrionales bacterium | reverse complement strand
CCAGAAATGAGGCAGAAAACGAAACCCTCGTTCGCGAAGTTCTTCATGCAACCGCAACGCTCGACGATGCAGCGTCGTGCCTTCGAGCTGCAACCCAAGATCCGAAAATCGTAGATCCAACAGCTGATCGTCGGTTAGGGCGGTCCACCAAAACGGCTCCCTGCGTTGCGATCTTCGACCTGCCACGCTCACTGGCCCGACCGGCGCCGCAAGGAAGCATGCGATGTTTGGAGCACCGGCGACTGGCCGTCCGAGGTAGCCGGCTCCTTTGCAGGCGACTTCTGCTTACGGCGAACGAGTCGGTAGCAGACGACGAGCAGAGCCAGGAGCAGCGCGCCACGCACGAGCCAAACAAGCACGGTAATCAGTAGATCTTCGAAAGCGCGATAGGAATCGGGGTTGTTAAGATCGACTCCAGACCAGGCGAAAAATGCTACGAGGCCAATCAGTATCCACGCTTGCACGAGTTTGCGGCTGGATGGTGCCATGTCCTACCACCTCCTTACGTGTGCACTCCGGTATCCGATCGAAAAGACAGTCTTTTGCTCTTGGCCCTGAAAACGCACTCGACAACCAAAGGCCAATGATGCACTTTTCTGCAGTTTGTTAGTTCTGGGCCTGTTCGGCCCCAGTGTGACCTTTACTGCGTGACCTTTTGTGACCTTTCCAGTGTGACCTTTCCAGTACGACCTTTACTGTGTGACCTTTACTCCGTACGCTACCTCAGTTTTGCGAAACAGCGACTCGCGGCCGAAATTGTCTGGTCGATGATGCTTGGCGTATGCTCCGTACTGAGGAAACCGGCTTCGAACGCAGACGGAGCCAGATAGATTCCCTCCTCCAGCATCAAGTGGAAAAATTGCTTGAAACGCGCGACATCCGAGTTCTGCGCATCCTCGAAGGATCGAACCGCCGAATCGGAGAAAAAGAAGCCGATCATCGAGCCGCAGGAACTCGCCGAGAGCGGCACCTTAGCTGCAGCCGCTACCGATTTCATTCCGCTAACCCACTGCTCGGCGCGTGCTTCCAGTAACGGATAGGGATTTCGGTCACGCAGGGTTCTGACCATCGCAAGCCCCGCTGCCATCGAAAGCGGGTTCCCAGAAAGGGTGCCTGCCTGATACACGGATCCACTGGGCGCAAGGTGGCTCATGATCGCTCGTTTGCCGCCGAACGCCCCGACCGGCAGACCACCGCCAATTACCTTGCCGAAGGTGCTCAAGTCAGGCTCGACACCAAACCGCTGTTGAGCGCCGCCAAGGGCAACGCGGAAGCCGCTCATCACCTCGTCAAAAATCAAGACAATACCGTGCTGCGTGCAGGTCTCCCGTAGGCCCTCGAGAAACCCGGGTTCAGGAAGGACGAGACCCATGTTACCCGGCACCGGTTCGACAATGACGGCTGCGATACTCGCTGGGCCGAGTTCACCAACCGTAGCCTTCAGCATCTCCAGGTCGTTGAACTTGATACTGACCGTGAGCTCCGCAACTGCTTGAGGAACGCCGGGGCTACCCGCGATTCCGCAGGTGGCAACCCCGCTTCCGGCCTGCACGAGAAACGAGTCCGCGTGGCCATGATAGCAGCCGTTGAATTTGATGATGCGGTCGCGACCGGTTACTCCGCGGGCCAAACGAATGGCGCTCATGGTCGCCTCCGTCCCCGAAGACACCATTCGCACCATCTCTACACCCGGAACCACTTCGCTCAGAAGCTCGGCAAACTCGACCTCAAGCTCTGTCGGAGCGCCGAAACTGACACCCTCAGCGAGTCGCTCGAGTATCGCTTCACGCGTGAGCGGCGCGGCATGACCCAAGATGAGTGGTCCCCACGAACCTACATAGTCGATGAACTGACGCCCATCCACATCGAACACGTAGGGCCCCTCGCCGCGGACGAGGAACGGCGGTATGCCGCCTACAGATTTGAAAGCGCGAACCGGACTGTTCACCCCGCCGGGGATGACGCGCTGCGCTCTCTCGAAAAGCGTCGCCGAGCGAGAGTCGCTCACGCGCGCGCTTCGGATGCGGAATCCCCACCGTAAATCAGGATGCGGCTGCATCCCGGGCACTGGAGCAGTACATTCCCAGCGATTACCTGATTGTAGGTTTGGGCGGGCAATGACCGGTAGCAGCTCTGGCAAGCGCCACCGATGGTTATCGCGATCGCATCGCCCGGGTAGCGCGTGTTTACCTTGTTGTAGAGATTTTTCAAGCGGTCGCTCAATTTCTCGAGTTGAGTGTCGCGTTTCTTGCCCAAAGAACCAAGCTGTTTGTCGGCATTTGCCAACGATTCCTCGCTTTCGCCGGCGACCTTCTTCAGCTCAGCTTCCAGCGCGGCCACCCGCTCCTCGAGCAGCGTCTTTTCGCGCTCCAATCGTTCTGCGCTGACCATCGCGTCCATGGCATTTTTCTCCATCGACTCCATGACACGCGAAGCGATATCAAGTTCACGCTCAACCAACTTTGCGCTCTTCGCACCACCCAACGCGGTGAGTTGCTTGCGGCGCTCGACGATTTTCGTTTCCTCGTCCTTCAACCGGTGCTCCTCAATCTTCTGACGAGACGCACTTTCTTGGTAAGAGGCGTCGACTTCGCCTAACCGTTGCTTGAAGCGATCGAGCTTGACGACCAGGATTTGGCTGCGTTTCTCGGCGTCTTCTTTCAAACGGGTCAGCTCTTCAATTTCTTTGTCGATTTCGGAGAGAGTGATGAGGATCTTGTTACTTGAATCTTTCACTTCAGTTTCAGCTCGAGCTATTTCGTGTCTAATTGTGCTGTGTCGCTGGTGTCGTATCCGAGTCGTTTCTGCGCTCGCTCCTGACTCTTCACAGTCGAGAACTCACCGAAAAACGAGTGGCCCCACCAGGACTTGAACCTGGGACCCGCCGGTTATGAGCCGGATGCTCTGACCAACTGAGCTATGGGGCCCCGAACACTGCTGAGATTTCTGACTGGGCGCAAAAACGACCCCTCCATGAGGGTGACGATCAGCAGGTCAAGAAGGTAACCTGGACGGAAGGTTACGTCAAACTGCGATTGAAATAGTCAGGAAGCTGCAGAACCGGGTAGTCCCGCAAATCATTAGCAATATCTTGCAGAACAGCACGCCTGTCCGCAGCGGTGGGGCGGGCGTCGCCTGGGACTACAGAAGCAAGGTAGGGCGTCGGCTTGGTGGGTGGACGGTAGTCCATGGCACAGAAGGGCATCGGCCCTGCGCTTTCTTCGCTTGTTCTACGGTGCTGCGAGAGCCGCGAACTTGCTGCCACGAACCCGCTATCATCGCGAGAAGCATTGCGGCTTGTTGCGATGCGACGTGACGAACTTGATTGGTCCAGATGGACTGCCAGATGGACTGCCAGATGGACTGATGGAGCGCAATGACTGCCCGAAACGAGTTCCTCGCTTCTCAG
>JAGRAW010000443.1 GCA_020434415.1 Bdellovibrionales bacterium | reverse complement strand
AAAATGGAAAGCCTCGAAGCGCGCCTGGCATACGCTTCGATGGGAAGCGGGTTCTCTCGTTCTGAGCGAACAGGCATCGGCAGCTCCCAAACCCCATGCTGTGAAGTAGCACTGGCAAACTGACAGAGCAGTAGCCGGTGCAGGTTCTGCATTTGCACAACACTGACCGGTACGTCGCATGAAACCGCTGCGACGCTTTATCTCCAAATATACGGATGGTAGAGCAACCGTTCCGTATCCCAGAGAACCCCGTGAACCCGTTCATGCGCTACCTGCTGCAGATCGAATGTGGCGGCAGACCCGTTATCCTCGTAAACGTGAAATGCCTCGTGGATATCGCCTACATGCTTGTAAAGCTTCAGAAGATCACGGAGCAACGCTTTCCAAGTTTTCCGACTGGCAGGTAGCAATTTCTCCCTGGCCGCGATGAGTCGACCGGCGAAAGCGGCAAGTCGATCCTTACACTCTTTCTCGCTGTAGGCGACTCTCCCGGCTGTAGCAGCCAATCCCGCTTCGCATACAACCATTTCCCGTGCTGCCTCGTCACTTCGCAATGCCGTAACGCACTCGTCTAGGTCTTCTATGAGACGATCCATCAGGACCTCGACACCGACTTTCTGCTCCTTACGGTATCGTGAGAGCATTTGCCGAACTGAGGAAGTAGCAACTGCGTGTCGCACCATCTCTTCTTCAGGCGTAACACGAGCTGCCTCTCGCCTTTCGCGATCGCGCTGCCGCCGCAGCCGATAGTCCTCAGCTTTTTGCTTCCGCTTCTGCAGTTTCTTCTTTTCCGTCTTACTCATGGCTATTTCTCCGTAGGTCAGGATCGTCAGGTCGACGGAAGGAGGACCCTCCGTCGACCGACAATCGCTGACTGCAGAAGAAAATCGCCAAAAACCTGAATGCAGTCCCCGCACCTGATAGCTGCTCCACTTGTGCACTAGCCCGGGAATCTGCCCAGCGTGGAAATGTCGGAGTTAGGATCCGTATGCTGAAACGACTGTCGCCTACCCGGGGACAAGTGCTCAGGGAACGACTATAAGGCGCGGAAATATTTTGTTTGATTAAACTGAGAATGAACTGGAGGCGATCTGTCACGCGGGATTTGCCATGCTACGGAATCGCCGCAGGGTGTCAATCCCCGAGAACACCTACCAACCCGGAACGGCGGGCGAGCCTCAGCTACTTGCGATGGGGATGCAGCGACGGCATACTCTCCGTCTACCAAGACTCGCAGTAATTTAGGCGCCTTAGCAGACAGACGTAGTAGCTACAGGGGCCACGACCGCGCGGCACTCCCGGCGAACGAGTTTACCGTTCGGTCCCTTGGATGAGGCTTTGCTGCAAGTCAAGCTTATCAAGCCAAGGAGTTGTCCGCTCAATTCGATGAAAATCGCTCCTAGTACCTCGGCATCCGTCGCCACACTATCGAACACCGCAGATTCAAAAACGCTGCGTGATCGTGCTCAAGTGGTCATCGCTACGTTGGCGGTTGTCGGCATTGTCGTTCATCTCGTGCTTCGACTCGCTGAGGTCTCTTCTCAACTACAGAGTGCGCCACTGGTGCTCGTCTTGCTTCTCGGTGGGCTGCCTCTAGTCGGCGAGTTAGCGGTAAAACTGTTTCGGCGTGAGTTCGGTTCCGACCTGCTGGCTGGTATCTCGATCGTGACATCGGTATTGCTCGACGAATATCTCGCAGGCAGCTTGGTCGTGCTCATGCTTTCCGGTGGGGAAGCTCTCGAGGTGTATGCGATCGGCAGCGCTTCCTCCGTTCTCGATGCCCTTGCGAGACGGATGCCGACCAGCGCACACCGAATTCGCGACGGTCAACTCGAAGATATTTCCCTTAACGAAGTTGCCGTGGGAGATATGCTGACGATTCTTCCGCATGAAACCTCGCCGGTTGACGGCACCGTGGTCGAAGGCCGAGGCTCGATGGATGAATCCTACCTTACGGGAGAACCCTACGTCATCTCGAAGGTTCCGGGATCCAGTGTTTTGTCAGGTGCCGTTAACGGGCAATCAGTACTCACCGTTCGCACCGAGAAACTCCCCGTAGACTCCCGTTACGCCAAGATAATGGCGGTGATGAAGGCATCTGAACAGCAACGACCACGCCTGCGGCGTCTCGGCGACACGCTCGGCGCCTGGTACACTCCGTTCGCTCTCTTAGTTGCCGGCACCGCCTGGGCGTACAGCGGCGAGGCCATCCGCTTTTTAGCGGTGTTGGTCGTCGCTACCCCCTGCCCTTTGCTTATCGCCATTCCCGTCGCCATTATCGGTTCGGTTTCCCTGGCTGCCAAGCGGGGCATCATCATCAAGGACCCCTCAGTGTTGGAGCAGGCTCCCACGTGCCGTATCGCCATTTTTGACAAGACCGGCACTCTCACCTACGGACAGCCGCAACTCACCGATTCCTTTGTGGATGCTGCGTTTTCCGAAGAGGAAGTCCTCGCCTGCGCCGCAAGTATCGAACAGTATTCGAAGCATCCCTTGGCACCGGCCGTGCTTGCTGCGGCGAAGGCCCGAGGGATTGCCCTCCGTGAGACGTCTGCGGTGAGTGAGCGGCCCGGCGAAGGACTTACCGGCACCGTCGGCGCACACGTTGTCAGCATTACGAGCCGCAAAGCAGTGGCTGCCCTAGGCATTTCTGCTGCACTACCGCCAACCGCAGGAGGGTTGGAGTGCGTGATACTGATCGATTCCCGTTATGCGGCAACCTACAGATTTCGAGACGAGCCGCGAAGCGATGGACGCTCGTTCATCAAGCATCTGAAGCCGAGGCACGGGTTCAATCGAGTGCTTCTCCTTTCGGGCGATAGAGAGTCCGAGGTCCGTTATCTCGCGGAGAAAATTGGGATCACGGAGATTCATGCCGGGCAGACGCCCGAACAGAAGTTGGCCCTGGTTCGCACCTTAACCGCGTCGGACCGCACGCTCTTCATGGGTGACGGCATCAACGACGCCCCGGCATTGACTGCGGCAACCGTCGGCATAGCCTTCGGCCAGGCCCATGATGTAACGGCCGAAGCGGCAGGAGCGGTAGTTTTGGATAGCTCGCTCGAGCGCGTTGACGAACTGCTCCATATCAGTGCCCGAATGAGAAGAATTGCGCTACAGAGTGCGATGGGCGGGATTGCACTCAGCATCGTGGGGATGTTTATCGCCGCCGCGGGCAGTCTTCCCCCGGTCGCCGGTGCAGTCGCCCAGGAGCTTATCGATGTATTCGCAGTGCTGAATGCACTTCGAGTCGCTTGGGTGCCTAAGCACCTAAGCGATATCGAGTGACCGCCAAGGGTAAGGAATGGCAGCGCCGATCGTTTAAGCCGGTATGCACGATCCGATAACGCTTGATTCTCAGGAGGCGCTGCTGATTCTGGGGGATCAGCTCTTTCCGTTGACCTACCTTCCGGA
>JAGRAW010000442.1 GCA_020434415.1 Bdellovibrionales bacterium | reverse complement strand
CGTGGTCACAGAACCTCAAGTCGCGCGATGGTAGCAAGGCTGCCGAGTATAGCAGCTCGTTCCTCTTTGTTACTAGTATTCGAAACGAACGCCTTGTTCGGCGTTCGAGCGAACTTTGCTCGCAGGTCCCGCCAATAAACTGCGTTTTTCGACAGGCCCTACACGGTTGAAGATTACAACCGCGAAATGCAAAGACTTTTCGGAAGTGGGGCGAGACCGAGCTCCAAGACAGTCACCGAAGGCCCGACCCCTTTGCTCGCATAGTTTAACGACGGTTCAGTGAGGTGAGTATTCGATCGCAAAGTATTCTTTCGGAGATCCGGATCGGCTCATTTCCGGCTATTTCAGCGGTTACTTCTGAAAGGCGCTTCGCCCCTACCCCAGGACCGGCGAGAGCAAAAAATCGCAACGTGCCGATTAGGGGGCCGCTGCTCTCTCCAGTGTACTGAGGCTCGCGAACGATATCCTGAAGCTCAAGAACAGCAGCATCATTTAGCGCGGTGGCCGTAAACGAACGCTCCTTGGCGAGCTGCTGAATTCCAGCGGTTGAAGTGACGACCTGATACCCCTCCTTTCCGGTTGAAAGTAGTCCGTCACACACTACCGCAGCCAGTCCACCTGCCGCATCCACCGCGGAAATAGCCAAAAAGGGAAGCAGCTTCGGAAGTCCCTGCGGTTCGGTCGTATCGATGTACCAGATGGTATCGGCAGTGCTTGCAAAAAGTCCCCGCGAGTGATTCCCCGGCACCAGCGGTTGACCGAGGTAGTTGTCCTCCACCCAAACCCAAAACAGCTCGACACCGTCGAATATGCCTGCGGCAGTATGCGGCTCGGTACGAACAATCTTGTAGGAATATTCAGGTGCTTCCTTCAGCACTTGTCCGACGACTCCGAGTTGAGGCTTCTGAAACTTCTCGCGGAGGAACTGCTCGATCATTTTTGCTTCCGTCATGGCTCTCCCTTTCGCAGCGACCCTCCCGCTACTGCCCTGCCGAGCGGTACGCGGCGAGGATCCGCTGCTATTCCATTCATTGCGGTCTAGCGCTGTTCGTCGCGGCTCGCAGCCAATGCGTCGCCTATAGTAGCACCCGTCCCCGCCGCCGTACTCATCATCCCGATCATCGCGTTTCGCTCGATACTCACTCGCTCCGGATCAATGCCATAGTTCGCACGGTAGGGGAACTTCCAGCCCTCTCTAGCTCCCGAAATGCCGTTTCGTTTGAAGCCGGCCCAGGCTTCCGCAAGCCCTTCCTCAACTCTTCGAAGCAAATGTGAGGAAAGGTAGCCGGTAAGCCCAAGCGCTGCGCGGACTTCTTGTCCAAACCGTAGCGTCGGCGAGAAAAAGCGATGGACTAGCTCATGGTTCAACACGGATTCGCGTACTGTATCGCTCAGTCCCTCCTGGACTTTGATGTCGCCATAGCGATTGGTCTCTCCCAGTGCGCCGAAGTCCACGTCAACCGCTTCAAGTTCCGTGGCAGGGCGATAGAACAGTGAGCCCGCTTCGCCCAGCTTCTCATCCGGTGTATCTCGAACCGCTCGCCACGTCGCTCTGACCGAATCCGCCGTTTCTCCAAGCATATGCAAGGTCTCGCGCAGTCCGACTCGATGGACAGACTTCAGCAGATCCCCGGCGAGTGGGACCCAGCCGGCGACCGCTATAGCCAAATTGACGCCGCTTCCTTCCTTGCCTTCAACAACGTTTGTAAGTGCAGCGTAGGTATCTCTAGCATCTGCGACTTGCCCAACTCCCGGAATAAGTCCAGCTGCGATCTGGGTTCCAACCTTTGTCGCTGAGGAGTTGTCGGATAAGTCACCCAAGAAGACGCCGTCGACTATCGACTGGAGCGTGGTGGGACTCTCGTTTTGCGGTATTCCGTCTGCCATACAAAGTATTCCTTGAACGAAATGGTAATAGGTTCACGCCTACATTGTCGGGGCGAAGGGCGAAGAAGTTTCCTCATCAGAATACAGCGCATACAAGAACAGACTCTGTCGCGTGCTCAGCGAGCTCCACGCACGACGGATCGAGCTCGGGATAGAATGTCAGCTGGGGACCTCTTCCAGGTGTGAAGCTCCGGTGCGAGCATGGGAGCACCGGAGGTATGGCGGGAAAGGGTGAAAAGGACGGTTGAGCTGAACCTTCCTCCCTCAGTCAGTGGTCAGCGCCGCGGTCAGTTCCTGTGCGGCTGCCGATAAGCGAGCACGCTTCTCAGCAGTCATTTTGTCGAGAGCGGTAGTCATCATCTTCATTCGGTGATTCCCCGCGAAGAATGCCCTGTTGTCCGCGATAAAATCCCAATACAGGCCGTCAATAGCGTCGCACCACTCTCCGCGTTTGTAATCGCTCATCTTGAGCCAGTAGTTTGAACCACAGATATAGGGCTTTGTTGCAAACAATCCTCCGTCACTGAACAGTCCCATGCCGTAGACATTCGGACCCATTACCCAATCCGCAGAGTCGACAAACTGTTCCATAAACCAGCGGTGTCCCGTGAGCGGTGCCACACGGCAGAGGAGCATGATGTTCGCAAAGAGCATCAGACGTTCGATGTGATGCGCGTAGCCGTACCGTTCCACCTTCTTCAAAGCATCATCGAGCGGCGGAACTCCTGACGTGCCGCCATACCAGACGCGGCTCAGCTGTCGGCGATGCCCGAAGAAATTAGTCGAGGACTGCTGGTCGTCGAAATGCCGATAAATGCCGTTGACGAACTCCCGCCAGCCAACCACCTGCCGAATAAATCCTTCAACGGAGTTCAAGGAAACGCCACCCGTTGCGTATGCATCGAGAGCATCGCGCACCAGCTCCTCAGGAGTTAGAAGTCCCATATTCAGCCAAGGAGTAAGCACGGAGTGAAAGACGAAGTTTGAACGGTGAGTCAGTGCGTCCTGGAAGTCTCCGAACCAAGGCAATCGTTCCGTGAAGAAGCGATCGGCCCAGCGCCTCGCTTCCGGTCGGGTTGTCGGCAACCAAAAATCGGTGGTGCGACCCGGATGATCGGGAAACTGCCGTTCAACGAGAGCGAGAACGTCTCTCGTATGCTCTGAATGAATGGCAGTCGGCAGTTCGGGTGGCTCGACTGTTTTCGGCAGTCGACGGCGATTCTCCGCATCGAAGCTAAAGCGACCACCCTCAGGTCTGTCGCCGTGCATCAAAAGATTCATTGAGCGTCGCCGCTGTTCGTAAAACGTCTTCATGAAAGGCTTTTCGACAGCGGCAAGATAGTCGCCGAACTCCGACCGGGAGGTCAGAAATTTGGGACTCCGCAACTGCGTGAACCTTAGTGCATGGATCTTGCAGAAGTGTTGAATGCGGGCTTCCATGAAGCGATCGTCAATTTCAAAGGTACGCAGCTCCTCGACCTGATGGCTTACAATGAAATCGGATAGTTTTGCTTCGTAAGAAAGTTGT
>JAGRAW010000441.1 GCA_020434415.1 Bdellovibrionales bacterium | reverse complement strand
TCGGTCGTGCGTGACGGCGATGACTGTGCCCTTGTATTCCTGTAGATGCTGTTCAAGCCATTGCACTGATTCCGCATCAAGATGGTTCGTCGGTTCGTCGAGGAGAAGAATGTCGGGCTCTTGGATGAGCAGACGACAGAGCGCGACGCGACGGCGCTCACCGCCGGAAAGCACGCCGCAAAGCTGTTCAGCCGGAGGGCAGCGGAGTGCTTCCATCGCGAACTCGAGCCGGTCATCGAGGCTCCATGCGTCGACCGCTTCGAGCTTCTCCATCAACTTGGCTTGTTCGTTGGTTACTTGCTCCATTTCCTCGTCGGAGAGCGCTTCACCGAACTTGAGGTTGACCTCCTCGAATCGCTTCAGCAAATCAACCGTCTCCTGTACGCCTTCGCTTACCGCTTCCTTTACGGTTTTTGCCGGGTCGAGCTGCGGCTCTTGCTGCAGGAATCCCACGGAGTAGCCGTCAGAGAGGTGCGCTTCGCCGATGTAGTCTTGATCTTCGCCCGCCATGATCTTGAGTAGCGAGCTTTTCCCCGCGCCATTGAGGCCGAGGACGCCGATTTTGGCGCCATAGAAATAGGAAAGGGAAATGTCTTTGAGAACCTGCTTCTTGGGCGGGTGAATCTTGCCGACGCCCATCATGGTGTAAATAACGGTCTGGTCGCTCATGTACGCTCCTAAAGTGATTCAATGCCGTTGCATTGAAATGCCGCCGGTTGCATATCTACAGCATCCGATGACGTATCGACAAGGCAACGTCCCATTTGTTTTGCTGGGGGAGAGCAAGTCAACAGAAGTCCGGTCCGGGAAACCGCCAAAGCACGGAGAGAACAGTAGTCATGGAAGAATCACAAGCAATTTGTCTCGGTCGAAGCAGTGTTGGACCGAGTTTCCTGCTGCCTGCGATGGCGAATCGGCACGGTCTGATTGCCGGAGCCACCGGTAGCGGTAAGACGGTGACGCTTCAACTATTGGCCGAAGCGTTTTCTCGACTCGGTGTTCCTGTCGTTACTGCCGACGTCAAAGGAGATCTTGCCGGTCTTGCGGTCGCAGGTGAGAGAAATCCGAAGATCGATGCGCGCCTGGCGCAAATCGGCCTTGAGGAGTTTACGCCGACGGGCTGCCCGGTGTTGCTCTGGGATGTGTTCGGGACAGGTGGGCATCAACTCCGGACGACAGTGTCGGAACTCGGTCCGCAGTTACTCGCCCGGCTGTTGAAACTGAACGATTCACAACAGGGGATGCTGCAGACAGCGTTCGCAATTGCCGATGATGAAGGGCTACTGCTGCTGGATTTGAAAGATCTGCGGGCTCTGCTGACATGGATGGATCAGCATGCAAGCGAGCTTACCCCACGGTATGGCGCCATTCCCAAGAATACCCTCGGAGCAATTCAGCGGCGACTACTCAATCTTAACGAAGTGGGCGGCGAGACCTTCTTCGGAGAGCCGGCACTTCGGCTTGAACACATTTTGCAGCGAGATTTCTCGGGGCAGGGAGTGATCAGCATCCTGGATGCTAGGCGACTCCTTCAGGAGCCGACGCTATATGCTACCTTCTTGTTATGGCTTCTGAGCGAGCTTTTCGAACAGCTCGAAGAAGTGGGCGACACGGCCTTGCCGAAATTGGTGTTTTTCTTCGACGAAGCACATCTTCTCTTTGACGATGCTCCGACCGAGCTCAAGGACAAGATTGAGCAGGTCGTGCGTCTGGTTCGTTCTAAGGGAGTTGGGGTCTTTTTCGTCACGCAGAATCCTCTGGATATTCCGAATGATGTCGCTGCTCAACTTGGGAACAGAATTCAACATGGTCTGCGGGCTTTTACTCCGAAAGAGCAAAAGACAATCAAAGCAGTAGGCGAGACGTTTCGCGAAAATCCCGCGCTGAATCCGGCAGAAGTGGTGCTGGAGCTAAAAGTAGGAGAGGCGCTAGTGAGTTGTCTTGACGAGCAGGGGCGACCGGAAGTGGTTCAAAAGGTCTTGATCGCACCGCCACGCTCGAGAATCGGGCCGCTCAGCGATAGCGAACGTGAAGAAATTATCCGACGCTCGCCTCTAGCGACGGTCTACACCTCGTCGGTGGATCGTGAGTCAGCCTACGAACTCCTGGAGCAGCGTGCGAAGGAAGTGAAATCAGTCGAGGATGAAAAGCCTGCGTCCGGAAGCTCGAGCCGGCGGCAGTCGGCAGGCGAAGCTTTCTTCAAATCGCTACTTCGCAGCGTCGGGAGCCAAATCGGACGCCAGATTGCCCGTGGATTACTTGGTTCTTTGACCCGTGGGCAGCGGTAGCGGCCGCGAGTACTGCGGTTAACCGCAGGAAGCGAGGGGTTTTTAAGGGTGTGACTAGCTGCGCCGCAGCTGCTAGGCTATTGGGGCACTCCTTGGTGCAAGGGCCCTTAAAAAGAGGTGCGCCATGCTCACTACAATGCTTTTTCTTTTGGTGATTGGTCTGGTGTGGGTACTGTTTGCCTGCCTACTTACCGGTGAAGAGCAACACCGCTGCGAGGAGCTGGCAGCCCAAGCACTCCGGGAGAGACACGCCTGAACGAAAGCAAACCCTGAACGAATGCAAGCAGGGCGTGATATCTACTTCCAACAATATAGGATTCGGGCTCAATTCATCGCTGGCTCAATCTTGGGTCATCGCTGGCTCAGTACCTTGGAGCGCAGTAGAAACCGTCACATACTTTCCGGATCTTTGCGCTTGATATGAACGCACTCGCGAACCTCACTGCAGTCGAATTCCTTACTTGGGTTTTTGCCTTCATCGTTGCTCTCTCCTTCGTCGGCTGGGTAGCGAAGAAGAACTTCTACGTCGGCATTCTTCTTGGACTAGGTCTGGTGTATGTCGTGCTGCAAACGACCGGATTGAATCCCCTGCGTCTGTTGGACCTGTTTCGCTAGTCGAACGTCGCTCCTCATCAAACGTAGAAGTTTTATCGCCCCCCCCCCAGGTCTCGTTTCATGGCTGTCCGTTAGGAGGAAGTTGCTTCCAAGCACCTGGAGCGGGCGCTAAATCCAAACTTCCGGAGTTCGTCACATCGAGATCGCGATCGAATGCTCGATTCGTGTAGAGGGTGCTTTCAATGCGGTAGGAGAGCGTACTGCTTTCCAAAAGCGATTGCAGCTTCAGAAAGAATCGAAGATTGCTCAAATGCACGCGCACTTCTTGCGTGGTGGAGCTTAACCGAGGGATTGTGAAGCCTGTCTCATCAAAGCCCTTGCCCACATAATTGTCGTTTAGATAGAAGCGGTGAACGCCCCCGTCGATCTCGAGTGGGAAGGGATTCTCGTTGTCGACTCGAATGGTAAAGACCGCCACCGTCTCAAATACCGTGACATTCTCGAGCAGCACATTGACGACCGATACTTCCGGCGGGACCGTACGCTGCAGCGAACACGCCGTCAGAAGAAACGGGAT
>JAGRAW010000440.1 GCA_020434415.1 Bdellovibrionales bacterium | reverse complement strand
GCACCCCCAACAGCTCCGCGGCATCGAGCGCATGCACTCCGTCAATCACCATCGAACACACGGCCGCCCTCCCCTCGACGCCGCCGAGCACTCGGATTCCGTCAATCGTCAGCAGCTCGCGCGTGAGATCCTGAAGCAGGGTGTCTTCGTATGCATGCATCCGCTCGAGCCCAATCTCTTCCACAAACCTCAGGGCGGCGCCCAGACCGATAACTCCGGCGATATTCGGAGTGCCTGCTTCAAACTTGCTTGGTAGTCCGGCATAAGTGGTACCCCGCACGCTGACGGCGCGAATCATGTCCCCCCCGCCTAGGAAAGGCGGCATTGCTTCGAGCTGCTCACGCCGACCGAACAGCACTCCCACACCGGTCGGCCCGTATACCTTGTGTGCGGAGAAGGCGAGAAAATCGACATCAAGCGCCTGAACGTCCAGGCGAAGATGTGCCGCCGCCTGGGCCGCATCCACGATAACCTTCGCTCCGACTGCGTGCGCCTTTGTAATCACGTCGCGCACCGGCGGCACAACGCCCAAGGCGTTGGATAGATGCGTGAGCGCGACCAGCTTGGTGCGTGACGTAATCGCTTCATCGAACGCAGCTGCAGGTAGAATCCCGTCCTCGTCAGGAGCTACGAACCGGATCGTGGCTCCTGTATTTTCCGCTGCCATCTGCCACGGCACGAAGTTGGAGTGATGCTCGAGCAGGGAAACGACGATTTCGTCTCCCGGCTGAAGCATTGTTCTGGCCCAGGAGTACGCCACCAAATTAAGCGCTTCGGTTGCCCCGCGAGTAAAAATGACCTGCTCGGGACTGGGCGCATTGAGGTAGCGAGCAACTGCAGTTCGAGTCGCATCGAATTTCTCGGTCGCTTCGACGCTGAGGGGATACACCCCGCGGTGAATATTGGCATACCCTTCCCGGTAGAATCGTTCGATGGCCTCCAACACCACTCGCGGCTTCTGTGCGCTCGCCGCAGTGTCGAGGTACACCACGTCTGACGCTTCGAGCAGCGGAAACTGCGACCGCCATTCGCTGGGCTTAAGAGAAGCAAGAGTGCTTAGAGACGTTTCCACGTTTTTTTTTTTTTTTTATGTGCTCACAATCAAGACACCGTAAAGTTGCAGTAGAGCGAATCCCTAAAGAGATTCTGTAGAGTGCTCATAGATCCCGCGTCCGATGAATCCTGCTCAGGATAGAAATTGGCTCCACTCTCTGCATATTTCCCTGCGTGTTTTCGGACAACTTCTAGTTCAAGAACACCTCGACTTCTGTAGCATTCTCGCCGCATGCCTGTCCTAGGCATTCGTTTCTCCGGGAATTTCAAGCTTTTAGCTCAGGCGACCGCGACTCCCCGGGGCCTTGGCAAGCCTGCTGCAGACCTACCGCGCCGCGAACCCTTCAGTAAAGTCCAGGGAAACCGATTACGATAGTAGAGATCAGATGTAGGCACCGGTCACTACCCCGAGCAATTAGCCTTAGAGTTCACCTGATGCAGTTGCCGGCTTCCGTTACCGGACTTGGTGCAGTCGAGCGGACACGCTGTAGGGGAACCTTTGTGGAACATCAGTCTGAAAGCATCGTTGAGCGCTCGGTGTCACCTAGCTCGCTGGGCTGGTTCTTGGGCGTCTTGACGGCAATGACGCTGCTCTCGGTCTTCTACGTCGGCGATTTGGTGAGCACCGGTATTCATCACGTGCTGGTCTATCGACAACTTGAACAACGCCTCAGCGAATCGGATCGTCCCGACCTTGCACTCGACGACAGCGCCTTGGCACCCTTGCCCGAGGGACAAGCCCAAGTGCTGAAGCGTGCTGCCGGGGTCTTTGCGTTGCTCCATGATGGAGAAGATGAAAGAGTGCGCGAGCTGCTCGCGACTGAAGCAATTCCGGCAAGTGCCGCAAAATACAAACTGAGCGCAGTGCTCTCTTGGGCGGCAGACAACAAACAGGCGGCCCACGAGAACCGCGAACGACGTGCTGCAGCCGAGAATCGACGCCGAGGCCTGGTCCTGAAATTCGGTGAGGAACTGGTTGTGCTTGCCGAGCAGCAACGCATCGCGCGCCTGCATGCCGCCGCAGGTTTCGGCGGCACTCCTGCCGATGCAGTCGGAGCTGAAGCGCCCGAAAACCCAGCGACCCCGTCTCCGGAACAGCTCGCGCTCCACGAGTATCGGACAGCAGCAGATGAAATTGCCGAATTCGATCTACTCTATGCGCAAATTACGGCACGGAATGAAGAACTCCGGCGGATGTCGCTCGAACGGGCTCGATCATTGATTTCGGAATTAGCTCGACCTGTATTCGATGAACAGACGCTTGCCGCTTATCGCGAAGCATCCGTTCATGCGGAGCGCGTCGGTTGGCCGCTGCCGCAGATGAAAGCACTGTAAGCGCCTACAGTGTGGTCGGGTAAGCAGTTATCCACGTATAAGCTCTAAGAACCTTTTCGGGTTCGACTTTGGCCGATGTAGTTGAGAAACGATTTCTCGATGACCTGACGCGCCATGGTGTAAATTTGGTTCTTGTCCTCGTGTAGACTGAAGAAGCCCAGGGGAATCTGGAATCCGCCGCGATCGCGGATGTTGCCGCCGCCGTAAAACTTCCCGCTCTCCGGCGAAGCGCCGAGCACCTCTTTCAGAAACTCGTCAGGGTTGATGGTTTCGCTGCGCGTTCGAAGCGAACCGTCAATCATCGTCTCATCGACTATTCCGAACACCAACACCGTGTCTGTCCCTTCCCTTGCCAACAGCAACTCGGCGACTTGGGGAATGGCGTCCCGATCAGCGGCCCGAATGTACCCCACGTCGGAAATGATGAAGTTATCGTGAATTCTTCGATTGACGAGAGCATTCTCGAACATGTCGAGCATCGAAGGTGCGAGCACCTTTCGCTCGATGATTTCAATTACCTGGGTGTCTACGCAGGGAGCCAAGTATGCTGCGGCTTCATAATCATCCTGCGTCGCCAGCAGAAATCGGCCCGTATCGCTGCGCAGTCCGTGCATCAGCGCCGTTGCCAGCCCTACTTGCTCCGGATCGCTCGGTGAGAGCCCCTCCGGAACCGCTTCACGGAGATATTCGCACAGAATGGCGGCGGTCGAGCCCACTTGTGGTCGGATATCTACGAACTTCGCCGGCGGTGGCGTCACATCTTCCCGATGATGATCGATAAATGCGAGTAACTGCACGGCATGATCATGCAAACGGGCATCGATTGGGGTTTGCACACGCTGCGAGTCAACGATGCTGTAAATGCCGAACGGGGTGAGATCGAAATCGGAAGTATATTTCACCAACGAAATGCCAAGGCGCTTCACCAGAGCGCGGTTCTCGTGGTGACTGACTCCATGAAAGCAAAGAATCGTGGTGTCGATATCGAACCGGCTCGCGAGGAAGCCTAATGCAAGGGCAGCCGAAATCGCGTCCGGATCGGGGGTGCCCTGGAGG